>JAFAQI010000534.1 GCA_019246495.1 Frankiales bacterium
AGCAACTCGATGCCGTAGATCGAGGCGAGACCGAAGAGGGACTCATCGCGCCAGGACTCGGGCGGGTACCGCTTCTCGATCGCTCGAAGCTTTCTGTGGAGGATCGCCACGAGAAAGTTGCCATGTCCAGCCGCGGGCTCAAGAAAGGTCTTGTCGACAAAGCCGGGGCCGGCCTCCAACTCCTCCCGGACCAGATCGAGCATCCGGTTCACCATGTGGCGCGGAGTGAACACTTCGCCGTAGGCTTTGACGCGGTGGCGGGACTTCACGACCAGATCCTCGATGATCGTCAGCGTCACCCGCGACTCCGATCCCTCTCCGCGCGAGCGACCCGACTCCACGACCCGTCGCTAGCCCTCACAGGAGCAGTTTGCCAGCCGGTGCCGACATCACCGGGAGCCTCGCCACAGGGCCTATCAAATGGTCTAGGGCGTCGGCGATGAATCCGAGGTCCGTCACCTCCGCCGGGATCATGGTTTCGTCGCCGTCGAGCGTGTCGAAGGCGCCGGTGAGCGCAGCGACCAGTCCCTGCACGTCGGCCTCTGCCTGCCCGGCGAACGAGCCCAGCTCCAGCAGTCGCACATCCGGCACAATGCGGGAATCGCGCAGTCGCTTGCGAGCTCCTTGACATCCATCCGGAATCTTCAAGACACGATTGCGTGATCCGTGGACCCTGCAGCCGGCGCGTCAGCGTCTCGCGGAGACCGGCTGGGGTTGCCGGTCGAACCCCGCGCCTCGCACCGCGCCAGCGCGGCTGTTCCTACTCGACCGTGCCGGGCACCTCCTCGTAGGCTTCCGCTGACTCTGGCAGAGGGATCTGCAGCAGACCAATCGTCAGTGGTGGCAATCCGAGGCGCACGGTGACGTCGTGGACGTACTCTCGGGCAAACGGGTAGAGCGCGAACTGTCCTGTGCTGAAGGCGTAGGCGCCAAGCTCATCCTGCGTAGGCGGCGGCTCTCCTTCGTCTCGTGTGAAGGTGAAAAGAGCGCCATGCGTGAACGTCATGTCCAGCACCTTGCTCTGGGACGCCTCAGGGTTCTGCGTGGTCGCCTCGGCGAGCGCCTCCATGACGACGAGTTTGTACGTGCAGCGCACGACGAAGGAGGGAGTCCCGTCGTCGTAATCGACATTCACATCGGTGTCGAAGTTGTAGGTAAGGCGTTCGATCGCTTCAGGTAGTTGTGCCAGGTCGACCGTCGACGAAAGCAGGCGAACATCTCGGATCTCCGTCGTGGCACCAAGTCGCGCGGCCTGTTGCCGCGCTGCGACGACGTCGTTGTCTGGGCTCACGCGCCGAGTGCCAGTCTGTTGTTGTCCGCCGCTGCCTTGATCCACCTCTCAGGCAAGTCACTCCGCTGCACCTCGGGGCACGGATCTGCCTTGCCACCAACGGGCGCCACGTAGATCCAATCGCAGTCGGAAGAGACAACAACCGCGACCCGAAGAGTCGCCTCCACCGCACGCGCGTAGCGCTGCAACGTCGAGAGGCGCGGATCACTCGCCTCGGTCTCGAAGCCAGAAACGGTCGGCTGTCGCACTCCCATCCGCTTAGCGACGTCCGTCTGCGACAGCCGCAAAGCCTTCCGGCACTTCACCAGGCTGTCGATGATCCGCTGGAGCGAATCGGCGTCCTCGAAGGCGGCGCGAAACTCCGGATCGCGCTTCGCCTCATCGAGGTACGGACCGAACTCGTCGGTGAACTGCGTCTGCGTGAGCTCCTTCGTATCGCGGCTGCGGCGGGCCATGTCACTCTCTCCCTTAGACACCAGACTCGGCAGCCTTCCCGCCGAGTATTGGCTATGACCTATATTAATAACCCGGTCGGCAGGGCCTGCAACCGGGTTGATGAGATTCACACCAACGGCTCAGCCTTCCCTCGGCTTCTCGCCGAACAGGGTCTTCCAGCGGGCAGCACGCTTCTTGGCCCGTTCAAGGTCGGGCTTCGGCGTCGCTTGTTGGTTCTTGTAGAAGGCGGTCAGGGCCACGCAATGACTGCCCCAGAGCATGAACAGCACGCGGAAGTGGTTGCTCCCGACGCGGTGCCGGATCTCCAAAATGCCGTCGCCGAGCGAGTCCACGTCCTTGTACCGCGACTCACCCTTGAGGTACCTGTCGATCTTCTTCGCTAGCCCCGCGCGCTCCTTGGCCGGGATGTCGTCGAACTCTTCTCTCGCGATCTGTCGCCCATCACGTTCGTTCCGGAACCACAACCAGCTTCGAGGGGTGGGGGGCTTCTCCGGCTGGACGGGCGATGCGGCAGCCCGAGGTCGCCGCAACGACCGCTTCTGCCTGCGATCCACACCGCCTCCGGTTGTCCGAACCAAGGTGATCGCGGCCCCGGGCGAGCGGGGCCACGACCGACGCGGTCAGCCCCGACCGCTCTTGTTCTTCGTCGGGTCCACGTTCACCCACGTCTGCCCCGGTCGGGGGGTCGGCGGGAGGCGGTGACCCTTCGGCACGGTGACCTCCTTGCCTCCGCCCTTGGGGCGCCACTGGCCCGAGGAGGGGGCCGGCTGTCCCGGACGTCCGGTTCTACCCATCGATCGCTACACCTCCGTCCCGAACCGGGCACCGGTCCGGTGGAGGTCTTCGCATCGCCCGAAGAACTTCATCCGTGTAAGGTCTCTATGCGCCTACCAACGCAAGAAGGCCCCGACCGGGAACCAAGCCCCGGCTGGGGCCTTTACGGTTCCTCCGAAGGATACCTCACCGAATATAGGTTGCAACCTATAGAACGACATGATTGGCATTCGTCTCACATTGTGAGATGCACACCAGCATCTCACCGCACTTACGGGCCGTTCGGTCAGTGACTGCTCTCGTGCCCGATGCCCGCGAACTCGCCCTCTCGGTCGAAATGAATACCGATGCTGTTGGACCCCATGTCAGGCGTCGGAGGCGAGAGTGAAGGGGAGCACTTCGCAGGCACCGGCCAGGCGGAGCGCGCGGCCGGCGAGGGCCATCGTCCAGCCGGTGCCGATCAGGTCGTCGACGAGCAACACGATCGGTTCACCGAAGTGCTGCAACGCGGCCCTCTGCTCCGGCGACACCACGAACGCCGAGTGCAGCGCGCGGACCCGCTGCGCGCTGTTGGTGCGCGCCGCGCCCGTTCGCTCGATGCCGTTGAGCTCAAGCGGCCCGAGCCACTCAAGCCGGCCGATCGCGGCGAGCCGTTCGCCGAGGGTCCCGACCAGATGCGGGCGGCGCAGCGACGGGACCGCCGCCACTGCAACAGGTCGTCGCTCCCAGCCCCACGTGCGCAGCACCTCGACGGCCGCGTTGAACAGCTCGTCCGGCAACGGGCCGTCCGGCGCCGACTCGTGCAGCACGCGCCGCAGCCGCGGTCCCCAGCCGATGTCGGAGAGTCGCGCGATCACGCGACCGCTGCCGACCTGCTCCTCGACAGGGATCCGGCCCTTCAGCTCGATGCCGAGCTTCTCCAGTCCGGTCGGCCACATCGTTCGCGACTCCACCTCGACACCCGGCCGGTTGATCTCGGCCCGCGAGGCTTTCACCGCATCGTCCGACACCTCGGTGGACCACGCCGTCCCCGTGCAGTTGTCGCATCGCCCGCACGGCGCGGCACCGGGATCGTCGAGCTGCCGGCGCAGGAACTCCATCCGGCAGTCGGCCGTCGCGATGTAGTCGCGCATCGCCTGCTGCTCGCGCTCGCGCGCGGCGCTGACCCGCTCGTAGCGTTCCTGGTCGTAAGCCCACGGCTCACCGGTCGCGATCCAACCGCCTTGCACCCGGCGTACCGCCCCGTCGACGTCGAGCACCTTCAGCATCTGCTCCAGCCGCGAGCGGTTGAGCTCGACGGACACCTCGAGCGCGGGGACGCTGACGGGCGTCGGTGACGCGGCCAGTACGTCGAGGGTCTGCCGCACGATCGGCTCCGGCGGAAAGCCGACGCTCGCGAAGTAGCGCCACACGTCCTCGTCCTCGGCGCCCGGCAGCAGCAGCACAGTCGCGCGGTCGACGCCGCGGCCGGCGCGGCCGACCTGCTGGTAGTAGGCGACCGGCGACTGCGGTGCGCCGAGATGGATGACGAAGCCGAGGTCGGGCTTGTCGAAACCCATGCCCAACGCCGACGTCGCGACCAGTGCCTTCACCTTGTTGTCGAGCAGCGACTGCTCGGCCTCGACGCGGTCGGCGGTCTCGGTCCGCCCGGTGTAGGACGCGACCTCGAGCCCCTGCCCGCGCAGGAACGTCGCGACCGCCTCGGCCTGCGCGACCGTGAGCGCGTAGATGATCCCCGAGCCCGGCAGCTCCGGCAGCCGCTCGGCGAGCCAGGCGAGCCGGTGTGCGTTGGACGGCAGCCGTACGACCCCGAGATGCAGGCTCTCGCGATCGAGCGACCCGCGCAGGACCAGCGGCGGATCGGTGACACCTGCCGAGCCGAGCTGCTCGGCGACGTCGTCGACGACGCGCGCGTTGGCGGTCGCCGTCGTCGCGAGTACCGGGATGCCGGCCGGTAGGTCCTCGAGCAACGTGCGGATCCGGCGATAGTCCGGGCGGAAGTCGTGGCCCCAGTCGGAGATGCAGTGCGCCTCGTCGACGACGAGCAGCCCGGTCTCGGCCGCGAGCTTCGGCAGGACGGTGTCGCGGAACTTCGGGTTGTTGAGCCGCTCTGGCGACACGAGCAGCACGTCTGTTTCGCCGCGCTGCACGGCCGCTTCGACGTCGTCCCAGTCCTCGAGGTTGGCCGAGTTGATCGTGTGCGCGTGGATGCCGGCGCGCTCCGCCGCCTCGATCTGGTTGCGCATCAGCGCGAGCAGCGGCGAGACGATCACCGTCGCGCCGGCCCCTTGCGCCCTTAGCAATGCTGTGGCGATGAAGTAGACCGCTGACTTGCCCCACCCCGTGCGCTGTACGACGAGCGCCCGCCGGTGGTCGACCACCAGCGCCTCGATGGCCCGCCACTGGTCCTCGCGCAACGTTGCGTTCTCGCCGGCGAGCGCGCGCAGGTGCGCCTCGGCTCGCGCGCGCAGGTCGTCGGGGGACATGGCGCCGACGCTACGCACCTCGACTGACAGCCTGATTCGGTCTGCCCTCAGCGAACTTCGTTGGCGAAGCCCGGTGACTCGCGCGGCGAGGTGTCAGGATGCGGCGCGTGACGGACATCGACGTGCTGGACGGCGTACGGGATCGACGGCTCGAGCGGCCCGACGGGCGGACGGTCGCGTTCACCGAGTGGGGTGACCCGGACGGGACGCCGCTGCTGCGCGTGCCGGGTACGCCGGGCAGCCGGTACACCGTCCGCGCCGACCGCTCCGGCTGGGCCGCGCGCAACCTGTGGGCGATCACGACCGAGCGACCGGGCTACGGCGCGTCGTCGCGGTTGCCGGGACGCGGCTTCGCGGAGCCGGCCGACGACCTCGCTGCCGTGCTCGACGAGGTCGGAGTGGAGCGGGCGCACGTCATCGGCGGCAGCGGCTCGGCGCCGCACCAGCTCGCCTTTGCCGCGCGCCACCCCGATCGAGTGCGCGCGATGACCATCATGGTCGGCGCCGCGCCCGCCACGGAGGCGGAATACGCCGCTCTCGTCGGCGTCAACGCCGAGGCGCACCGGCTGGTCGCCTCAGACGACCTGGACGGCTTCCGCGAACTCCTCAAGGGGCTGCGCGAGTCGATCGTCGCCGATCCGCTCGCCGCCTTCCGCGACATCATGGACAAGGCGCCAGACGCCGACCGCAAGGTCATGACGGACCTGAACTGGCAGGCGGCCTTCGTCGTCTCCATGCGCGAGGCAGTGGCCCAGGGTGTCGACGGCTGGTACGACGAAGGTCTCGCGCTGGAGCGATCCTGGGGCGATGTCGAGCCGGCGAAGGTCGTGACGTCGGTGACGTGGTGGCACGCAGCGGGTGACGCGAACGCTCCGCTGTCGGCGGCCGTGCGGCTGGTTGAGCAGCTTCCTGATGCGAAGCTCGTGCGCTTTGGCGACGAGGAGGGGCACTTCGCGCCGTACCACCGCGAGGACGAGATCCTCGACGAACTGCTCTCCCGCGGCTGAGCTTGCGCCCTGCTATTCGAGGCCGAGCTTGCGCCAGAGCACGGTGTAGGGCCCGCGGACGAGACCGAGGTCTTCGCACAGCTTCCGCACCTTGCCCAGCGACGCGATCGTCTCGGCGCGATGGCGCGGGTTGTCGTCGTACGCCGCTTTCACGACCTCGGGCGGGATGGAGTAGCGCTTCACCAGATTCGACGAGGGCTTGAGCATCTGCTGCGCCATCCCGGCGAGGATGAGTGGCGCGCCGATGGCGAGCTCTGCGCGGCGAATCGGGCTCAGCCGCCGCACCGTGCGCTTGAGGTAGTGCCGCGCGAACGACAGGTGCCGCGCCTCCTCGGTGACATGGATGCGGATGATGCGTTCGAGCAGCGGGTGCTTCTCGCGGTCACGCCGAAGCTCTTGCCGCTGTACGTAGTCGATCGGGTCTTCGCCGCCGAGGACGAACAGGAAGAACAGCTGCGGGAAGCGGCGGCCGAGACCGATGATCCAGCGGCTTGAGATCCGGTCGTACCAAGCGAGCCCGGGGGCGTCGTAACCGGTGCGGTTGACGAACTCCTGGAACATCAGCGAGTGCTGCGCCTCTTCGATGACCTCGTGGTAGCAGTAGCGGAACTCTGGTGAGTTGTTGGGCAGCGTCATCGCGAACTCGAGCAGGCCGCGCTTCAGGATGCTCTCGAAGATCAGGCCGATCTTCATCTTGCTGGCGACGAGCTCCAATCCGAGTCGCGCGCGCGTGGGCTGCGGCAACGACTGGTACCACTCGGTTGCGCCGAGCGGGTCGCCCTCGTCGGCCGTCAGCTCCCACCGCGGATCGGTCGGGTCGAGTGCGTAGGCCGGGTCGTCCCAGGCGATGTCCGCGTAGGCGTCGAAGTGCTTCGTCACTGACAGATCGTTGAGCCGGTCGAGCAGGCTCTGCCAGCGACTGTCGGCATCGCTGACGACAACCTCCTCGGCGACCGCGTTGCTGTCGCTGTCGTCGTACGTCGCGATCGAGGTGCGGGCGGCAACGTCAGTCATCGGTTGGCTCCGGGTTCGGTTGGCATGGCGGTGGAGACGAGCATCTTGAACACGGCCAGCAGCTCGGCGAAGTCGTGCGGCTGGTAGTCGCCGAACTGGTGCGACAGCGCGAGGCCGTCGAGGAACGTGAAGGTCATGCCGATCGCCAGTCGCGGCAGGGCGGGATTGACCGCGGTCTCGTCGGCGAACAGCTCGCGGAAGATC
Source organism: Frankiales bacterium (assembly GCA_019246495.1). GTDB lineage: Bacteria > Actinomycetota > Actinomycetes > JAFAQI01 > JAFAQI01 > JAFAQI01. The sequence goes on from JAFAQI010000534.1 coordinate 7,233, forward strand.
TCGACGCTGGTGTCGACGAACTGCTGGTCGACGCGCGTGACGGCGCCGGCGAGCTCGGGGTCGGTGCGCGCGGCCACCCACAGCTCGAGCCAGGCCGTGAACGCCGGCCCCTGGAACATCGACCACAGCGTGTCGATCGCGGCGTCGACCTTCGGGCGGTCCGGCGGGATGTCGGCCATCGCCTTGCGGAACTCCGCGATCCGCTGGTCGAACAGGTGCTGGACCGCGGCGGCGAGCAGGTCGGCCTTCGTCGGGAAGTGATGCAGCAGCGCGCCGTAGGAGACGCCGGCGCGTTTGGCGACCGCCTGGGTTGCAGTGTTGCGATAGCCACTCTCGACCAGGGTGTCGACGGTGGCGGTGAGCAGTGCGGCGCGGGTGGCAGCGGTGCGCTCGGCCTGGGTCCGCCGGATTTGCGCCATTTGGCGAGCGTGCCAGGAAAGTAACAAACCGTCAAGACTGCTTGTAAGTGTCTTCAGATGAAGTGGATGGAACGGACGACCGGTCCGGCCGCGCGGATCGTCGGAGCCCACGACCGGAGGGAGCCGCTGACGAGTACGGCGACCAGGCCGCCGCTTGTGTCGACGAAATCG
>JAFAQI010000081.1 GCA_019246495.1 Frankiales bacterium
GCACATGACCGACCGGTTGGAGATCTGGGGCGTCGCCGGGATCGGTGAAGTGACTGAAGGTGCAGACCTCGCTGCGCTCATCTCCGATGCCGCGCCAGACCTTCGCGATGGCGACGTGGTCGTCGTGACCAGCAAGGTCGTGAGCAAGGCGGAAGGCCGGCTAGTGTCCGGCGGCCGCGAGGACGCCATCGACAGCGAGACGGTCCGCGTCATCGCGCAGCGCGGTGACACCCGCATCGTCGAGACGCGACACGGCTTCGTCCTCGCCGCCGCCGGTGTCGACGCCAGCAACGTCCCGGCCGGCCAGGTCGTGCTGCTCCCCGAAGATCCGGACCGTTCTGCTGCGCGCATCCGCGCCGGGTTGCGACGTCGGCTCGGCGTCACCGTCGCGGTCGTGGTCACCGACACGTTCGGGCGTCCGTGGCGCAACGGTCTCGTCGACGTCGCCATCGGCGCGGCCGGCATCGACGTGCTGGACGACCACCGCGGCCGGGTCGACGAGCACGGCAACGCGCTGGAGATGACGATCCGCGCGATCGGTGACGAGCTCGCCGCGGCCGGCGAGCTGGTGAAGGGGAAGCTCGCCGGCGTTCCTGTCGCGGTTGTCCGGGGGCTGCGCTACGACGTCGACCCGGACGGCCACGGCGCCCGACCGCTGATCCGGCCCGCCGACGAAGATCTCTTCCGCCTCGGCACCGCGGAGGCGAAGCGACAGGCCGTTCTCGACCGGCGCACCGTGCGCGAGTTCGCCGACCGGCCGGTGCCGCGTGACGCTCTCGACCGTGCCGTGAGCGCGGCGCTGACGGCGCCCGCGCCGCACCACACGACGCCGTGGCGATTCGTCGTCGTCAGCGAACGGCGCGATGCGTTGCTCGATGCGATGCGCGATGCCTGGGTGACGGACCTGCGGCGCGACGGGTTCACGGACGAGCAGATTGCCCGGCGTATCGCCCGCGGTGACGTGCTGCGGCGCGCGCCTGCTCTCGTCGTACCGTGCCTCGTCACGACCGATGGGGCGCACGACTATCCCGACGCGCGTCGAAGCGCCGCCGAGCGGGAGATGTTCGTCGTCGCCATGGGCGCGGCAGTCGAGAACCTTCTTGTGGCGCTTGCTGCAGAAGGACTCGGCAGCGCCTGGGTGTCCAGCACGATGTTCTGCCGCGACGTCGTACGCGCGGTGCTCGACCTGCCCGGTGACTGGGAGCCGATGGGAACCGTCGCGGTCGGCTACGCCGCAGCTGCGCCCTCGACCCGACGGCCGCGGGACATCGGCGACTTCCGCATCGACCGATGAACCCGAAGCCCTAGATCTGCCGGATGTCACCGACGGGCATGCGCGGCCCGAAGGCCGGCTTCCGTACGCCGGACAGCTCGACGAGGCGCACGGCGCGCTGGCGGTGTCCGGCGTAGCAGGCGAGCAGATCGAGCATGCCGTCGTCGTCGACGGGGCGACCGGCAAGCGCCCAGCCGACGAGTGCGGGCAGGTGGAAGTCGGCGACCGACACCTCGTCGGGATCCCCCCAGGCACGTTGTGCGACCTCGGCCGCGGTCCACTGACCGACGCCAGGGATCGCGCGCAGCCGGCGCAACCGCTCCTCCCGCGCCAGGCCGAGCGACTCCTCGAGCCGATGCGCGACTGTCGCGGCCGCGACCACCGTGCGCGCCCGGCCGGGGTCGACCCCTGCGCGATGCCACTCCCACGACGGGATCCGCTGCCACACCGAAGCAGCGGGGATCACCCGCATGCCGGTCGGCGCCGGACCCGGCGCGGGCGAGCCGAACCGGCGCAGCAGCTCACGCCATGACCGGTGCGCCTCGCTGCCCGTGACACGTTGCTCGAGGATCGCGGGGACAAGCACCTCCAGCACCCGTCCGGTCGCGCCGAGCCGCAAGTGCGGCGCCGACCGGGCCGACCGCGCGATCGCGTCGTGCTGCGGCACGAAGCCGGTGGGGTCGTCATCACCGCCGAGCAGCCGGGGCGCCTGATCGAGAAGCCAACGCGCTCCCGGTCCCCACGCCGCGGCGTCGACCTCGGCGCCGTCGACGGTGAGCCGCAGCGACGCCGGCCCGTCCGGCGTCAGACTCGTCC
>JAFAQI010000116.1 GCA_019246495.1 Frankiales bacterium
GTCGTCGCGGCCGACCGACTCGGCATGACGACGCGCCGCCGCGAGCACCGAGGAGTGCTCCACCGCACTGGCCACCACGTGGGTGCCGAGACGACGCCGGCCGCCGGCGCCGCCGAGGAGGGCGAGCTGGCCCGCGACCGTTCCCGACGGCGTGAACGAGACCTCGTCGGGGGAGGCGCCGACGACGGTGGCGACTGCCTCGCGTGCCCCGTCGAGCAGCATGCGGGCCCGGCGGCCATCGCGGTAGAGCCGGTCCGGATCGGCCCATCCCTCGTCGAGCGCGGCGAGCAGCGCCACGCGCGCCACCGGGTGCAGCGGCGTGGTCGTCGCGGCGTCGAAATATCCCTCGGCGACCGTCGCTCCGACAGGCTCGGACACGCCCGCACGGTAGCCCGACCTGGACGCTGTCGGCCCCGCGTGCTGCGTTAGGGTTCTGGCCGTGCCCGCCGGACCTCGACGCCGCATGACTCCACGCCTGATCGGGCTTGTCCTGCTGGGACTTCTCGCCTCGGGCTGCAAGGACACGACGTTCTCGCGCATGGGCTTCCCGGAGCCCATCACCAAGCAGGGACACAACCTGCTGGGCGTGTGGCGCGGCTCCCTGGTGACCGCGGCGTTCGTTGGTGCATTTGTGATCGCGCTGATCCTCTACAGCTCGATCTTCTACCGGCGTAAGGGTGATGAGCTGCCGCGGCAGGTGCGCTACAACCTGCCCATCGAGGTGCTCTACACGCTCATCCCGACGATCATGGTCGCGGTGCTGTTCTACTTCACCGCGATCCGCGAGAACGACCAGGACAAGTTCACGTCGCAGCCCGCCGACATGAGCATCAACGTCGTCGGCTTCCAGTGGAACTGGCAATTCAACTACCTCGACCAGGGCGTCTCCGTGACCGGTACGCCGGGCAACCTGCCGACGCTCGTCCTTCCGGCGGGGGAGACCGTCCGGTTCTACGAGACATCGCCGGACGTCGTACACGCGTTCTGGGTCATCCCGTTCCTGTTCAAGCGGGACGTCCTGCCTGGCCGGATCAACTCCTTCCAGGAGACGCTCGACCTCAACTCCATCGGTCACTACCAGGGGAAGTGCACGGAGTTCTGCGGCACCTACCACGACCGGATGCTGTTCAAGATCGACGTGGTCTCGAAGGCCGACTACCAGGCGTGGCTCGCCCGCACCAAGTCGATCGCGACCGCGGGCGGCAACCCCATGTTCAGCGTCTACAACGGTCCCGGCTCGGCGGCGTTCAAGGCTGCGGGCACCGGTGAGACCGGAGACACCCAGAGGAGCCACGAATGACGGCCGTCGCTGAGCCGGTACGACGCGTGCGGCCGCGCCGCGTTCGCGTGGCGCCCGGCAGTCGCATCGTCCGCTACCTGACGACCACCGACCACAAGGTCATCGGGCACCTCTACCTGATCACGTCGTTCGTCTTCTTCATCATCGCCGGCCTGATGGCCGAGCTGATGCGCACCGAGCTGGCCCGGCCCAACCTGCAGTTCCTGAGCAACGAGCAGTACAACCAGCTGTTCACCATGCACGGCACGCTGATGCTGCTCATGTTCGCGACGCCGCTGTTCGTGGGCTTCGCCAACGTGATCATGCCGCTGCAGATCGGCTCACCGGACGTGGCGTTCCCGCGGCTCAACATGCTGAGCTACTGGTTCTTCCTGTTCGGCTCGCTCATCGTGATGTCCGGCTTCCTGACGCCGGGCGGCTGGGCCGACTTCGGTTGGTACGCCTACTCGCCGCTGACCAACGCCGTCTACTCGCCGGGCACCGGCGCCGACCTCTGGATCATGGGCCTCACCCTGTCCGGGTTCGGCACGATCCTCGGCGGCGTCAACTTCGTCACGACGATCCTGTGCATGCGTGCGCCGGGCATGACGATGTTCCGGATGCCGATCTTCACGTGGAACATCCTCGTGACGTCGATCCTCGTGCTGGTGGCATTCCCGGTCCTCGCCGCGGCGCTCTTCGCGCTCGAGGCCGACCGCAAGTTCGGGGCGCACATCTTCGACCCGAGCAGCGGTGGTGCGGTCCTCTGGCAACACCTGTTCTGGTTCTTCGGGCATCCCGAGGTCTACATCGTGGCGCTGCCGTTCTTCGGCATCATCACGGAGGTCATCCCCGTCTACAGCCGCAAGCCGGTGTTCGGTTACAAGGGCCTGGTCTTCGCGACGCTGGCCATCGCGGCGCTGTCGATCACTGTGTGGGCCCACCACATGTTCTCGACGGGCGCGGTGCTGCTGCCGTTCTTCTCGCTGATGACGTTCCTCATCGCCGTGCCTACGGGGGTGAAGTTCTTCAACTGGATCGGCACGATGTGGCGAGGACAGATCACCTTCGATACGGCGATGCTCTTCGCCATCGGGTTCCTCGTGACGTTCCTCCTCGGTGGCCTGACCGGCGTCATGCTGGCGTCACCGCCGATCGACTTCCACGTGACGGACACCTACTTCGTGGTCGCGCACTTCCACTACGTGCTCTTCGGCACGGTCGTGTTCGCGATGTTCGCGGGCTTCTACTTCTGGTGGCCCAAGATGACCGGCACGATGCTCAACGAGACGCTCGGCAAGATGCACTTCTGGACGCTGCTGATCGGCTTCCACACGACGTTCCTCGTGCAGCACTGGCTCGGCGTCGAAGGCATGCCGCGCCGCTACGCCGACTACCTGCCGGGCGAGGGCTTCACCACGCTCAACACCGTGTCGACGATCGGCGCCTACATCCTCGGCCTGTCGATGATCCCGTTCCTGCTCAACGTCTGGCGGTCGTGGGTGGGCAAGAACGAACGGGTCATCGGCGACGACCCGTGGGGCTTCGGCAACTCGCTCGAGTGGGCGACGTCGTGCCCGCCGCCGCGACACAACTTCGTATCCATCCCGCGCATCCGGTCCGAGCGGCCCGCGTTCGACCTGCACTACCCGCAGCTGGCCGGTCACGCGGACTACCACGCGTCGCCCGAGCTCGATCGGTCATGAGGGAGGTCTGACAGATGAAGGTCGAGGGTTACCTCTTCTCGTTCATCGCGGTCTTCCTCGGGGGGGCCGACATCGTCTACTGGTTCACCTCGCACGACCCCACCGGCACGACGGCGCTGGCGCTCGGCACCGGCCTCGGTGCACTCGTCGGCAGCTATCTGCTGTTCACCGCACGGCGGATCGAGCCGCGCCCGGAAGACCTCGACGACGCTGACATCAGCGACGGTGCCGGCGAGCTCGGATTCTTCTCGCCGTACTCCTGGGCGCCGTTGTGGTGCGGTCTCGCCGCGGCGACCTGCTTCACCGGGTTCGTGTTCGGCTGGTGGCTGTTCTTCATCGGCGCTGCCTTCGCGATCCCGGCGGTCGGCTCGATGTTGTTCGAGTACTACGCCGACACGCCCTACTAGCCGGTCAGCCGCATCCGCGCGCGTGCGGCTGCGGCGCGCACGCGCGGTATCGGGTCGTGCAGCAACTTGGGCAGGCTCTCCAGGGCGGCGTCAATGCGGTGGGCGGCGACGACCTTTGCCGCCATCTCCCGCACCCGCCAGGCTTCGTCGTCGAACGCCGCAATGACGGCTGCGGTGGCCCGGTCGTCCCAGTTGTGCAGCAGCCCACGGGCCGCCCAGACCCGCGGCCAGTAGCCGTTGCGGCCGCCCTCGGCGCCGTCGATCACCTGTTGCGTCGCTGCGCCACCCAGCACCCACAAGAGGTCGTCGTCGGCGTCGTCGCCGGTGAGCAGGGCGATGCATCCGTCCGCGACGGCTGCCGGTCCGCGGCGCGAGCACTCCTGTTCGATCCGCTGCTTCGGGCTGCCCCGATCCGTCGGCACGCGTCCATTGTCGGCGCGGTCGGGGACGCCGGCGCTGCCGGCTTACATCGCGGCT
>JAFAQI010000125.1 GCA_019246495.1 Frankiales bacterium
AGAACGCGCGGTAGCTGTCGAGCAATCCGAGCGGTTCGCCGTAGCGCACCGACTGGAAGAAGCGCGTCTCCTTTGTCGACGAGACGCAGATGTCGGGATGTGTAGCGAGGACGTCGAAGACCGTCGTCGTGCCGGACCGGCTGATGCCCGCGATGATGACGTTGGGAAGCGGACCGCGCGGCGCCACGCGGCGGAGCCTAGCGACGGACGTCGCTATGCCAGGCTGGCGACGTGAGCGCCTACGACGGGGTCGTCGTCGTCATCCCGGCGCTCGACGAGGCTGCGCGCATCGCGGACACCGTCGCAGCGGCGCGCTCGATCGACGTCGTCAAAGGCGTCGTTGTGGTGGACGACGGGTCACGCGACGACACGGCGCAGCGAGCCGCTCGGGCCGGCGCCGAGGTCGTCAGCCACCCGCACCGGCGCGGCAAGGCGGCAGCGCTCGAGACGGGCGCCGCGCGAGCCGCCGAACATGCCGGCTGGGGTGAGCTGCCGCTGCTGCTGCTCGACGCCGACCTGCAGACCTCCGCCGCGGCCGCGGCACCACTCGCCGCTCCGGTGCTGGCCGGTGAGGCGGATCTGGTGATCGGGCTGATTCCGCGCGCACCCGGAGCCGGTGGGCACGGGTTCGTCGTACGGCTGGCGAGCAATGGCATCGCGCAACGGACCGGCTGGCAGCCGACGCAGCCACTGTCAGGCCAGCGCTGCCTGACCCGATCGCTGTTCGACACGGTGACGCCGCTGGCGAGTGGGTTCGGGGTCGAGGTCGGCATGACCATCGACGCGTTGCGCAGCGGTGCGCGCGTGCTGGAGTGCCCGGTCGAGCTGCGCCATCGGGTCACCGGCTCGTCGCTGAGCGACCAGCTGCACCGCGCGCGGCAATACCGGGATGTACGCCGGGCGCTGCGCAGGCGCTGATTTGTCAGCCCGCGAGCGGCGCGCTCAGGCGATGAGTCGGCGCAGCTCCGACGGTGGCAGCTGCCCGTTCAGCGCGGACGCAAGCAGTCCGGCCATCGTGTATTCGGGGTCAGACGTCAACGCTCGTTCCAACGCCGTCATCGCCACGACGCCGTCGCCCTGGAGATAAGCGACCCAGGCCAGCAACGTGCACGTCGGTGCGTCGAGCGGCGGCTGCACCAGCCGCGCCAGAGCACCGAGCAACCGCCGCCACACCTCGTCGTCGCGGCCCGCGTCGTAGAGGACCTCGTCGCGAAGCACGATGTCGTGCAACGCCATGCCGACCGTCGCCGCCTCGTCGTGCGTCAACACCGCTCGCGGATCCGCCCAGCGCTCCACCAGGGCATCGAGAAGCGTCCGCGCACCGTCGGTGAACTCCGCCGAGCCGAGCCGCAGATATTCGGCGGCGGCCCGCTCCAGCGCCTGGTCCATCGAGTCTGCCGCGATCCCCGCGACCGGCCGCACCGTCGCGACGAGGTCGTCGCGACTCGGCAGGACGGTGTGGCCGCGCAGCGCGTGGGCGGCCGCGATGGACGTCGCGCCGGGCGAGCTTGAGTCGAACCGGCGCCCCTCCGGCGGGCAGCAGACCGGGTCCGTGCAGGTGTAGGACCAGAGGCGCCCGTCGCCGACCAGCAGTGCCTCGCGCAGCGGCATCCGGAGCTCTCGCTTCAGCTCCCTGACGAGGCCCGCATGCGGCAGGCGCAGGTCGACGGGTTCGGCCGCCGAGAACACGAACGCGATGACCGAGTCAGCCTTCGCGGCGGACATGCGGCGGGCGCACTCAGCCGCGAGGACCGCTTCGTCACCGGGACCGGCAAGGTCGACGCGCATCGTGAACGACAGCTGACCGCGCCGACCGGTGAGCGCTGTGACGACAAGACTCTCGACCGGCCGGAAGCCCAGGCTGTAGGGCACCGACGCGACGAGGTCCTCGAGCTGGTGCACCCGGATGACGTCGCGATCAGGCGAAGCAGGCATGCCGCCGACGATGCGGCGAGTCGGCCGCCGTTTCCGCCGACGAGCGCCAAGTTGTGCACGGTCGGCCGTTGTGGATGTCAGTGCCGGAGCAGGTCCGCCGCGATCGCAGCCGCGCGCGAGCCGTAGCCGCCGCCGAACAGCCGCGCATGTACGAGCAGCGGATGCAGCTGGTGCAGCGGCCGGCGTTGCCTCCAACCGTCCGCGAGTGGGCACTCGTTCTCGTACGCCGACAAGAGCGCGTCCAGATGCGGCATGCCGAACAACGCGAGCATCGCGAGGTCGGTCTCCCGGTGACCGCCATGCGCACTCGCGGCATCGACGAGCCAGCCTCGGCCATGCGTGTCCCAGTGGACGTTGCCGCTCCAGAGGTCGCCGTGCAGCAGCGCCGGCGGCTCGCTCGGCCCGGCGACCTCGGCGATCCGCGCGCACAGCTCGGCGACGACATCCCGGTCCGCGACGTCGAGCGCCGCCAGGAAGGGCTCGACGCGACGCCGCACGTAGAACTCGGGCCAGTCGCCGGCGGGCGTGTTGTCCAGCGGAAGTGCACCGATGAAGCCAGCGGCCGCGGCTCCGAAACGATCGCATCCACGTGCATGCAGCCGGGCGAGCTGCCGACCGAACTCCGCCACCGACTCCGCATCCGGCCGCGGGCCGGGTTCGACCCACTGCAGCGCGATGCCGTGCTCGTCGACCGCCAGCACCTCGGGGACGCACGGCCCGCCGTCGCGCCGCAGCGCATCGAGGCCACGCGCCTCGGCGACGAAGAAGTCCGGGGGCGCGCCCGGCCGCGTCTTCACGAAGACGGTGCTGCCACTGCTCGTCCGGCCGCGGAAAGCCTGACAGATGTCACCGCCGCCAACCGGCACGAGGTCGGTCGCGACGACGTCGCCGACCCGGAGCTCACGCATCCGGCGTATCGCGCTGCCGTTGCAGTTCGGCAACCAGCCCGCGACAGCCGCGCTCCACCAGCGCGACCACGTCGTCGACCCCGTCGGAGCCGCCGTAGTAGGGATCGGGCACGTCCTCGTCGACAGCGTCCGAATCGAACGACGACAGCAACCGGATCCTGGCCAGCGCGTCCGGCGGCGACATCCGCCGCAGATCGCGGAGGTTGCTGCGGTCCATCGCGACGACGAGGTCGAGGTCGGCGAACTCCGCGGGATCGAACTGCCGCGCGATGTGTCCCGAGCCGTCGTAGCCGTGCCGGCGCAGTGCCGCCTGCGCCCGATCGTCCGCCGGACGGCCGACATGCCAGTCGCCCGTTCCCGCACTCGACACCTCGACGTCGAGATCCGTCGACAGCAGCAGCCGCCGCAGAACGACCTCGGCGATCGGCGACCGGCAGATGTTGCCGAGGCAGACGAAGCAGACGCGCGTCATCGACCCTCACGAACGTCGACGATGCGCCCGTTGTCGTCGGAGCAGACCATCTCGACGACGAACGCCGCCGGTGCGTCGGGTGACAGCAGCTCGCCACGCTCGTGCAACCCGTGGAACCGCTCGTAGAACGCCGCGCCGACCTGATCGCGCGGCATCGACCGCATGAAGTCCTGCATACCGGTGTCGACGACCCCGGGACGTACGCCGTTGGCCGTCACGCCGGTGCCGTCGAGCTCCCCCGCGAGGTGCCGGGTGAACATGTCGAGCGCGGCCTTGCTCGTGCTGTAGGCATTGGCGCTCGGCATGCCCGGCGGCGACATCCGCCGCAGATCGCGGAGGTTGCTGCGGTCCATCGCGACGACGAGGTCGAGGTCGGCGAACTCC
>JAFAQI010000126.1 GCA_019246495.1 Frankiales bacterium
CGGCGAGCGCGAAGTACGTCGAGATGAAGCACCGCAACTGTGCCGAGCTCGGCATCGCGTCGGTGCACGAGCACCTGCCGGCCGACGCGACGCAGGACGACGTGTTCGCTGTCATCGACCGGTTCAACAGCGACTCCGCGGTCGACGCCTACCTGATGCAGTACCCGTTCCCGAAACACCTCGACTTCGAGGCGGCACTGCTGCGTGCCGACCCGGAGAAGGACGTCGACGGGCTACACCCGGTCAACCTCGGCAAGCTGGTCATGGGCGCCGCCGGCCCGCGGCCGTGCACCCCCGCGGGAATCCAGGCACTGCTTGCCCACTACGACGTTCCCATCGCCGGACGCCACATCGTCGTGATCGGCCGCGGCCTGACGGTCGGCAAGCCGCTGGCCAACCTGCTGACGCTGAAAGAAGAACACGCCAACGCTGCCGTCACGTTGCTGCACACCGGCGTACGCGACATCACTCCCTATGTGAGCACCGCCGACATCATCGTCGCGGCCGCCGGCGCACCCGGAATCGTGACGCGCGACATGGTCAAGCCCGGCGCCGCCGTCGTGCAGACGGGGACGACGATCGTGGACGGCAAGTACCGTCCGGACGTCGACGACGACGTCCGCGAGGTCGCGGGCTGGTTCGCCCCCGTTACCGGGTCGGTCGGACCGATGACCCGCGCGATGCTGCTCACCAACGTCGTCGCCGCCGCCGAACGCCGCGCGGCCGGGAACTGAGATCAGCCTGCGCGACGGACCTGTTCGTCGCCGGTGGGGAGTGGGCGCACGACGCCGAGCGAGATGACCTCGTTGGCCAGCCGGCCGCGTCGGTTGACGCCCTCGGAGATGCGGAACTTCTGGTAGAGCCGCAGGAGGTGCTGCTTCACCGCAGCCTCGGTGACGACAAGCTCTTCCGCGATGTCCCGCGCGGTCGCGGGCGCGACGAACGCCTCGTGCCGCAACGCCGGTCGGCAGAGCGCGTTGAGCACCTCGACCTCACGGCGGGTGAGATCCGGAGCCGCGACGCGACGCAGCTCGACGGTCTCGTCCGCGGCCGCCTCGGACTGCGCGAGCCCGCCGACGCGCGCCCGGGCCGCGCCGAAGCTCAGCACGTCGCCGTCGGCGAGGATCCGCCGGCCGATGGGCCGGCCGTTGACCCGGGTGCCGTTCGATGACAGTCCGAGATCGGCCACGTAGACGTGTGGCCCGCGGCGTACGAGCTCGGCGTGCAGGCGCGAGACGCTCTGGTCGTCGAACGCGATGTCGACGCCCTCACCGCGGCCGACCGTCGTGACTTCCGCGGTCAGCTCGAACACCGTTCCGGTGTCCTCGACGCGCAGGTACGGCGTGTCCACGCGGTTGCTCCTCTCCGCACACGTCCGGATTCGACCTTCAGCTCCTCGACCTACCCAATTGGTCACATACGACACGTCCCGTCCCGCCGCCTAGGATCGCCAGCATGTCTGCGCCTTCCCGCGGCCTCGCCGACGTGGTCGCCGCTTCGACCGCGCTCTCGGACATCGATGGCGCGGCCGGGCTGCTCTCCTACCGCGGCTACGACATCCACGATCTCGGCGGCGGAGCGAGCTTCGAGGAGGTCGTCCACCTCCTCCAGCGCGGTGCGCTGCCCGACCGCGCGCAGCTCGCCGCGTTCTCCGACGAGCTCGCGAAGGCCCGCGAGATCGGGCCTACCGCGCGCGAGGTGCTGCCCCGGGTCGCCGAGCGCGCCGCACCCATGGAGGCGCTGCGCACGCTCGTCTCCGCCCTCGGGCACGACGACCCGGACAAGGACGACAACGGCGCGGAGGCCAACGCCCGCAAGGCGGTCCGGCTCGTCGCGCAGCTCCCCATCCTGGTCGCCAGCTACCACGCGGCGCGCACCGGCGCGACGTTGCCGGACCCCGACCCGGCTCTCGGCACCGCCGGCAACTTCCTCCTGCAGCTGACCGGCGAGGGGCCGGACGACGTCGCCACCGCAGCGCTCGACGAGTGCCTGGTGCTGCACGCGGACCACACGATGAACGCGTCGACGTTCGCCGCCCGGGTGTGCGCGGCCACCTTGTCCGACATGCACTCGGCCGTGACTGCAGCGGTCGCCACGCTGAAGGGTCCGTTGCACGGCGGCGCCAACGAGCAGGTGATGCGCACTCTCGAGTCGATCGGCTCGGTCGACGGCGTCGACGCGGCTGTCCGCGACATCCTCGGGTCCGGGCAGAAGATCATGGGCTTCGGGCACCGCGTCTACCGGACCGAGGACCCGCGCGCCACGCACCTGCGGCGGCTGTCGCAGCAGCTCGGCGAGCGCGCCGGCGACACCCGCTGGTACGAGATGTCGGCCGCCATGGAAGCCACTGTCATGGACGTGAAGGGGCTCTATCCCAACGTCGACTTCTACGCCGCCAGCGTCTACCGGTCGCTCGGCATCCCGACCGACCTGTTCACGCCGGTGTTCGCGGTGTCGCGCATGGCGGGCTGGACCGCGCACGTCATGGAGCAGCACGCCGACAACCGGCTGATCCGTCCGGACAGCGAGTACGTCGGCGAGCCACCCCGGCCGTTCGTCGCGCTCGCCGACCGTTGAGCCGCGCGAGCCGCGACGATCGTGCCCGCTGACCTCTCACCCCAGCTCGACCCGACGCATCTCGCCGTCGTGCGCTGCCCGGCCGGCTGGCAGCCCCCGGCACTGCCGGCGGACGTGTTCGTCGCGGTCGTCGCGGGCGAGCACGAGGTGACGGTCGTCGGCCCGGAGGCGCTGTTCGCCGACGAGGCCTGGGGTGGCGTCGCCGAGCAGATCGACGGCGGATGGCGCCGCATCACCTTTCCTGGGCCGCTTCCGTGGGAGCTGGTCGGTTTTCTCGCCGACGTCGCCAGCCGCCTCGCGACCGCCCAGATCCCGTTCACGTCGATGTCCGGCTTCACCACTGATCACGTGCTCGTCCGCGCCGCGCATGCCGACCTGGCCGTCGCCGTACTGTCCGGTCAGGAGGCGCCACCGCAACGGCCCGGGACCAATCCGTGACCGAGCCCGGCTCTCCCGCGACGGGGCATGAGGTGCCGGTCCCGCCGCCGGTGCCGCGCCGCCCCGACCCGATGCTGCTCGTGGTCGCCGGCGTCGCTGTCGGCGTCGGCATCGCTGCCTGGCACCGCCCGCAACCGGGCATGTACGTCGTTGCCGCCGCGCTCGCGCTCGGTGCGGTCCTGCGACTGCTGCTGCGACCCCGCGCGGCCGGCTCGCTCGTCGTGCGAAGCCGGCGCGTCGACGTGGCGCTGCTCGGGCTGTTGGCGGTCGCCGTAGGCGTGCTGGCGGCGGTTACGCCGTTTCCCGCCGGCAAGTGAGGCCGGGATAACCTCCACGCGGGCAACGACCCCACAGGAGACGAACTGATGACCACGCATCGCGTGACGCTTATCCCGGGTGACGGCACAGGGCCGGAGCTCGCCGAGGCCACCCGCCGGGTCCTCGAAGCAGCGGCGGCCACGTCCGGCTCGTCGTTCGAGTGGGACGTGCAGGAAGCCGGCGTCGACATCATGGAGACCGCCGGCACGCCGTTGCCGCAGGCGACGATCGACTCGGTCCGCAAGAACGGCGTCGCCATCAAGGGCCCGATCACGACACCGATCGGCACCGGCTTCCGCTCCGTCAACGTGGCGCTGCGCTACGAGCTCGATCTCTACGCGTGCCTGCGCCCGTGCAAGTCCTACCCGGGCGTGCGGTCGCGGTTCGACAACGTCGACGTGGTGATCGTCCGCGAGAACACCGAGGATCTCTACGCCGGCATCGAGTACGCCGCGCACTCCGAGCAGGCCGACGAGGTCATCACGTTCCTCAACGGGCTCCAGGACAAGAAGATCCGTGAGGGCTCGGGCATCTCCATCAAGCCGATGAGCGAGTTCGGCTCGGAGCGCATCATCCGCTACGCGTTCGACTACGCGCGCGACAACGGGCGCAAGCGCGTGCACTGCGTCACGAAGTCCAACATCATGAAGCACACCGACGGCCTGTTCCTCTCGGTGTTCCGCGAGGTGGCGAAGGACTACCCGGACATCGACCCCTGGGAGAACCTCGTCGACGCGACGTGCATGGGTCTCATCCAGCGGCCCGAGGAGTGGGACGTGCTGGTGCTGCCCAACCTCTACGGCGACATCCTGAGCGACCTGACTGCGGGCATGGTCGGCGGGCTGGGTGTCGCGCCCGGTGCCAACATCGGTGCCAACGCGGCGGTGTTCGAAGCGACGCACGGCTCCGCCCCGAAGTACAAGGGACAGAACAAGGTCAACCCGACCGCGATGATCCTGTCGGGAATGCTCATGCTCAAGCACCTCGGCGAGGCCAAGGCCGCCGAGAACCTCGAGCACGCGGTGTCTGCGGTCATCGCGGAGGGCAGGGACACGACGTACGACATGAAGCCGACCCGCGACGATCCGACGGCGGTCGGAACGAGTGAGTACGCCGACGCGATCATCGCGAAGCTCGAGGAGATGAAGTAGTGGCAGCACGGTCCGGCAAGGTCACCGTCGTCGGTGCCGGTTTCTACGGCTCGACGACCGCGCAACGGCTCGCGGAGTACGACATCTTCGAGACCGTTGTGCTCACCGACATCATCGAAGGCAAGCCCGAGGGGCTTGCGCTCGACCTGAACCAGTCGCGCCCGATCGAGGGGTTCGAGACAACGGTCGTCGGCGCGACGACCGGCACCGACGGCTCCGGCTACGAGCAGACTGCCGATTCCGACATCGTCGTCATCACCGCCGGCCTGCCGCGCAAGCCAGGCATGAGCCGGATGGACCTCATCGAGACCAACGCGAAAATCGTCCGCCAGGTGGCCGAGAACGTCGCGAAGTTCTCGCCCGAGGCCGTCGTCATCGTCGTGTCCAACCCGCTCGACGAGATGACGGCTCTCGCCGCGAACGCAACGGGCTTCCCGAAGCAGCGGGTCATCGGCCAGGCGGGCATGCTCGACACCGCGCGCTTCACCCACTTCGTCGCCGAGACCCTCGGTGTTCCCGTGGCGTCGGTGCGGACGCTCACGCTCGGTTCTCACGGCGACACAATGGTGCCGGTCCCGAGCGCATGCACCGTCGATGGCAAGCCGCTCGCCGATGTGCTCGACCAGGCCAAGATCGACGAGCTTGTCGACCGCACCCGCAACGGCGGAGCCGAGGTCGTTGCGTTGCTCAAGACCGGCAGCGCCTACTACGCGCCGTCGGCTGCGGCCGCGCGCATGGCGAAGGCCGTCGCCGAGGACAGCGGCGCGGTCATGCCGGTCTGCACCTGGGTCGACGGGGAGTACGGCATCTCCGGTGTCTTCCTCGGCGTGGAGGCCGAGATCGGCGCCGGCGGCGCCAAGTTGTTCAACGAGCCCGCCCCCACCGAGACGGAACTCGCGGGACTCAAGGCCGCTGCGGAGGCCGTGCGCGCGAAGCAGGCCGACGTGGCGGAGCTCTGACCGCGGACAGTCCGGGGAACGGCCGCAGCTGATGCCCGTCTGGGGCAGCGTCCTCGTCGTACTCGCACTCATCGTCATCGAGGCGGTGTTCGTTGCGAGCGAGATGGCGCTGGTCACCCTGCGCGAGGGGCAGGTGCGCGCGATCGCCGAGCAGGGCGGCCGTCGCGGAGAGCGCGTCGTCCACCTGGTCGAGAATCCCAACCGGTTCCTGTCCGCCGTGCAGATCGGCGTGACGACGACCGCGCTGCTGTCCAGCGCCTTCGGCGCCGTCACGCTCTCCGACTCGCTCGCGAAGTCGCTGCGGCACGCCGGCCTCGGCCACGACAGCGCGAGCGTGCTCGGCTTCCTGGCGGTCACCCTCGTCATCGCCTACATCACGCTCGTCGTCGGCGAGCTAGCGCCGAAACGCCTTGCTCTGCAACGCGCGGAGGGCACGGCCCGCACCGTCGGCCCGACGCTCGACCGCTTCGCGCGGCTGATGCGGCCCGTGATCTGGTTGCTCTCCCTGTCGACCGATGGCGTTGTCCGGCTCCTCGGCGGCGACCCGAGCATCAACCGCGAGCGCATCTCGGAAGAGGAGCTCCGCGACCTCGTCACCGCGCATGAGGCACTGAGCCGCGACGAGCGGGCGCTGATCGACGAGGTCTTCGAGGCCGGCGAACGGCAGCTCCGCGAAGTCATGGTGCCGCGCACCGAGGTCGAGTTCCTCGACGCCGGCTGGAGCGTCACTCGCGCGGTCTCGGTCGTGACGGAGTTGACGCACTCGCGGTTCCCGGTGGTGCGCGGCTCCAACGACGAGGTCGTCGGGTTCGTTCACGTGCGCGACCTCTACGGTCCGACCGGCTCGGCCCGCCGCGGTGTGAAGGTCGGCGACCTCGCGCGCGAGGTCGCGATGCTGCCGGCGACGAAGCGCGTGCTGCCGTCGCTGTCCGAGATGCGCCACAACGGCGACCACCTCGCCGTCGTCGTCGACGAGTACGGCGGCACCGCCGGCATCGTCACGCTCGAGGACCTCATCGAGGAGCTGATCGGCGAGATCCGCGACGAGTACGACGTCGCCGACGTCGAGGCCAAGCGGCTGCGCGGCGGCGATGTCGTCGTCGACGGTCTGCTCAACCTCGACGACTTCGCCGAGGCGACGGGACGGCAGCTCCCGGACGGCCCCTACGAGACCGTGGCCGGTTGCCTCATGTCCGCTTTGGGCCGCTTGCCGCGCAATGGTGACGCGGTGGAGGTCGACGGCGTACGGCTCAAGGTGACGAAGATGGACGGTCGCCGGGTGGCGCGGGTGCGGGTGACCGCGCTGGGCGGGGACGACGACGAGGCCGAGTCCGCGGCGGATGAACAGGACGCCGCGACCGCCGAGCCCTGACGCCGTCGTAGACAATGGTCGCCATGTCCAGCGACCGCCCGCGCGTGCTGTCCGGCATCCAGCCGACAGCCGACTCGTTCCACCTCGGGAACTACCTGGGCGCGATTCGGCAGTGGGTCGCGATGCAAGAGACGCACGACGCGTTCTACTGCGTCGTCGACCTGCACGCCATCACGATCGAGCACGATCCCGTCGCACTGCGCCGACGCACGCGGGTCGCTGCCGCGCAGCTCCTTGCCGCCGGGCTCGACCCGGACCGGTGCACGCTGTTCGTGCAGAGCCACGTGCCGGAGCATCCGCAGCTCGCGTGGGTGTTGAGCTGCCTCACCGGATACGGCGAGGCCGGGCGCATGACGCAGTTCAAGGACAAGTCCGCCCGGCAGGCATCCGGCGGCGGCGTCGGGCCGACCGTCGGACTGTTCACCTACCCGATCCTGCAAGCCGCCGACATCCTGCTCTACCAGGCCGAGCAGGTGCCGGTCGGTGAGGACCAGCGCCAGCACCTGGAGCTCACCCGCGATCTCGCGCAGCGCTTCAACACCCGTCTCGGTGACACGTTCGTCGTCCC
>JAFAQI010000130.1 GCA_019246495.1 Frankiales bacterium
AGGAGCCCCGATGAACCCGATGGCTCGCCGCATGTACGAGCTCGTCGAACCGATCGGGCTCATCCCCTACACGACCGACGAACCGAACGAGACGATGTTCGCGCTCGGGTTCACCAACTACTGGGACCTCTACTTCGCCGGCCGGTCGGCACCGCTCGGCATCACACCGGCCGAGGTCGTCGACGCACTGTTCTACAACTTCGCGCCCGGCGAGGTCGCCCGCCACATCCCCAAGGTGTGGCAGACCACCACACCCGAGGCGGCGATCGAAGCTCGCCTGCTCGGCTGCACGATGGCCCTCCGCCGCATCCTCGCCGACCACATCGACACATCCGCGTTCGCCCGCACCACCGATTTGCTGACCAAGGCCGCGACCAGCGCGCCGGTCGACGGCCGACCGATGTACGCCGCACTGCGCGCGCTACCCCTCCCGGAGGACGTGGTGGCTCGCCTGTTCCGCGCCGCCGACCTGGTGCGCGAACACCGCGGCGACGGGCACATCGCGGCGCTGATGAGCGAGGGCATCGGCGGCGTCGAGGCGCACGTGCTCTTCGCGCTCGGCCAGGACATGCCGGCGGAGAAGTTCGGCCGCGTCCACCACCTCCCCGGGCACCAGCTCGCTGCCGTGATCGGCGGCATGCGCGACCGCGGACTCATCGGCGACGACGGCTGGCTCACCGAGGACGGGCGCGCGGTGCACCAGCGAGTCGAGTCGCTCACCGACGACCTCGCGGCGAGACCCTACGAAAGCCTCACGGCCGCCGAGCTCGACGAGCTCGTCGCCGGACTCGAGCCACTCGCCGCGACACTGCGCGCCGCCCAGGACTAAGCGCGAGTCAGCCGGTGGCGACGCCGAGCTCGGCGCGGAACACCCGCAGCCAGTTCTCGCCGAGCACCTTGCGGATGTCCGGCTCCGGCCATCCGCGCCGGACCAGCTCGGCAGTCACGATCGGCAGCCCGGCGGGACCCTCCAGGCCGGGGATCGTCATCCGCGCGTCGAGGCCCTCGAAGTCGACTGTCCCGGCCGGCGGGGTGAGCTGCTCGTAGACCTCCTTGACGAAGTCCGGTCCGAGCCCGACGTGCTCGATGCCCGCCACCGACGCGACGTGCTCGATATGGTCGGCCAGCCGCCCGATCGTCGGCGACGCCGGGTCGACGAAGCCGAAAAAGAAGTTCACCCCCACCACGCCACCGGTCCGCGCGATGCCTTTCAGCCGCTCGTCGGTCAGGTTGCGGTGGTGCGCCTGCACGGCGTACGCCGACGAGTGGCTCGCAACAACCGGCCGCGTCGCGAGCTCGAGCACGTGGTCCGTGCCGGCCGCCGACAGGTGTGACACGTCGACGAGCACGCCCAGCCGCTCCAGCAGCCCCAGCGCCTCCACACCCGCGCTCGTCAGCCGGCTGCCCGCGTTGTCCTCGGCCGACCCGTCGGCCAGCGCGGTCCGGCCGAAGTGGGTGAACGAGGCCATCCGCACGCCGAGCCGCGCGAAGGTCTCGAAGAGCCCGACGTCTGTCCCCACCGCCTCGCACCCCTCGAGCGCGAGCACGAGCGCGATGCGACCGCCAGTGAGCGCCGCGTCGACGTCCTCACCGGTCCGACACAGGGCCACCGAATCGGTGTTGCCCTCCGCGACCCGGTGCGCCGCCTCCACCATCCGCAGGGTCTGGCGCAGCGCCCCCTCGGGCCGAAAGTCGTCGTCGATGAACACCGGCAGGACCTGGACGTCGACCCCGCCCGCGCGGAGCTGGGGGAGCCAGCGGGTTGCGAAATATGCCGCCTGCTCGGCCGGTGGCCGCTTGGCCACGAGCATGAGCAGGTCGTTGTGGGTGTCGACGACGGTCGCCTGCTCGTGCAGGGCGCTGACCTCGGCCGGAACCATGCCGCCAAGCGTCGCACCCGCCTGGCTCGGCGGCAGATGTGGACCGGGACGAAACGGGGCGCTCCGGTTGTCACGGTCGCACCATGCGGTGCGGCGGTGTGGGTCGCAGACTCGGGCCATGGCCCAGTCCGGGCGAGCCACGACGCTCGTCATCCGCGGCGGCACGCTCGTCGACGGCACCGGCGCGCCGGGCCGGCCTGCCGACGTGCTCGTCCGCGACGACCGGGTCGCGGCCGTCGGCGACGTACCGGAGTCGGTCGACGCCGAGGTCGTCGACGCGACCGACCACGTCGTCTCGCCGGGCTTCGTCAACGTGCTCAGCCATGCGTGGGGGAGCCTGCAGGCCGATCCCAGTGGCGCGTCCGACCTCCTCCAGGGCGTCACGACCGAGGTCTTCGGCGAGGCGTTCTCGCTGGGCCCGTCCGACGAGCGGCTCGTGGAGGCGCTCAAGCCGTGGGGTGGCCTGTCCGCCGACGGCCGGGTCGACTTCGCCCGGCTCAGCGACGGCCTCAGCTACCTCGAGTCGCGCGGCGTGGCGCCCAACGTCGCCAGCTTCATCGGCGGCACCAACCTGCGGATCCTCGCCGCCGGTTTCGCCGACGGCCCGGCCGACCCCGCCGCGCTCGACCGGGTGCGCGGCATCGTCGAGGAAGAGATGCAGGAAGGCGCGCTCGGCATCGGAACCGCGCTCATCTACCCACCCGGCCGGTTCGCCTCGACCGACGAGCTCGTCTCGCTGTGCGAGGTCGTGGGCCGGTACCGCGGCCTCTACATCTCGCACATGCGAAGCGAGGGCGACCAGTTCCTTGAGTGCCTGGACGAGCTGCTCGAGATCGGTCGCCGGGCGCAGGTGCGGACGGAGGTCTACCACCTGAAGGCTGCCGGCCAGCACAACTGGCCGAAGATGAAGGCCGCGATCGACACGATCGAGGCAGCGCGCGCCGCCGGGCAACCGGTGAGCGCGGACATGTACCCCTACACGGCCGGCGGCACGGCGCTGGCCGCAGCCATCCCCCCGCGCTTCCACGTCGGCGGTCCGGCCGCGCTGCTCGAGCGGCTCGGCGACCCGGCGCTGCGCGCCCAGATGGCCGCGGAGATGCGCGAGCGGTCGGACGAGTTCGAGAACCTCTACCTCGCGGCGGGCGGCGGGTCCGGCATCCTGTTCGCCGCCGACTTCACGGACGGCTACCCGGCGCGGGGCAAGCGGCTGTCGGAGATCGCGGCTGACCGCGGCGCGGACGAGGTCGACGCCCTGCTCGACATCGTCGCGACCGAGCCGGGGCACGGCGTCTGCTACTTCATCATCGATGAGGACAACATCCGCCTCGGTCTGCAGCAGCCGTGGGTGTCGATCGGCTCCGACGCTGCGGCGCACAAGGCGGAGCCGCCGTTCTCCGACGAGGCGACGCACCCGCGCACCTACGGCACATTCGCGCGCGTGCTCGGGCACTACTGCCGCGACGAGGGGCTCTTCCCACTCGAGGAGATCGTCCGGCGGATGACGAGCCTGCCCGCCGACAACCTGCGGCTGGCCGACCGCGGCCGCCGCGTCGAAGGCGCGTTCGCCGACATCGCCGTCTTCGACCCGGCGACGATCGCGGACCGCGCGACGTACGAGGACCCGCACCAGTACGCCGTCGGCGTCCGACACGTGCTCGTCAACGGCACCCAGGTCGTCCGCGACGGCCGGCTCACCGATGCGACTCCCGGCCGGCGGCTGCGCCGGTCATGACCCACGAAGGCAGGGCAACGGCGCCCGGCGTCGTACCTATTCACCAGGAGACGAGAGGCAGCAGATGAGCGACACGGCAGGGTTGGCCGAGCAGATCCAGGCCAAGGTCAGCGAGCTGGCCGAGGAGCACGGCGTCGTCGGTGTCGCCGTCGGCATCCTGTACGACGGCCAGGAGCACTACGCCTACCACGGCGTCACGAGCATCGAGAACCCGCTGCCGGTCGACGAGAAGACCTACTTCCAGTTCGGCTCGACGGGCAAGACCTACACCGCGACCGCGATGATGCGGCTCGTCGACCAGGGCAAGGTCGACCTCGACGCGACCGTGCGCACGTACCTGCCGGACTTCAAGCTCAAGGACGAGGACGTCGCGGCGAAGGTCACCGTGCGCCACCTCTTCAACCACACCGCTGGTTGGGAGGGCGACATGATGGACGACACCGGTCCGGGTGACGACGCCCTGCAGAAGTACGTCGAGCGCATGGTGCGGCTCGAGCAGGTGACACCGCTCGGCGAGAGTGTGTCCTACAACAACGCGTCGCTGTCCGTCGCCGGTCTGATCATCGAGCGGATCATGGGTACGACGTACGAGCAGGCGATGAAGGACCTGCTCTTCGAGCCGCTCGGCCTCACCGAGACGCTCATCTTCCCGAACGACATCATGACGCGCCGCTTCGTCGTCGGGCACAACCGCGAGAACGAGGACACGGTCAAGATCGCGCGGCCGTGGTGGCTGCCGCGGGGCAACTGCCCGGCCGGCGGCATCTCGTCCAACGCCCGCGACCAGCTCGCGTGGGCGAAGTTCCACCTCGGCGATGGCACTGCGGCGGATGGTACGCGGATCCTGTCCAAGGAGCTGCTCGACCTGATGAAGCAGCCGACTGCCGAGATGAAGGGCAGCGCGCTCGGCGACTACGTCGGCATCAGCTGGCTCATGCGCGACGTGGACGGGGTGCGGCTCGTCGGTCACGGCGGTACGACGAACGGCCAGCACTCCGAGTTCGTCACGGTGCCGGAGCGCGGCTTCGCGCTGATCTCGATGACCAACACCGGCCCGAGTGGCCCGCAGCTCAACCACGACCTCGAGAAGTGGGCACTCGAGACCATCCTCGGCCTCAGCGTTCCGGAGCCCGAGCCGATCGCGCTCGGCGACGAGGCGCTCGCCGTCTACGCCGGCACCTACGAGACGATCGCCGCGACGTGCGAGATCAGCGCGGAGAACGGCCGGCTCGCGGCGAAGGTGAACATCAAGCCGGACTTCGCGGCGATCCTTCGCGAGTCGGGCGAAGAGGTGCCGGAGGAGCAGCCGCCGGTGCCGCTCGCGCTGCTGTCGAGCGAAGGTGACCAGTACGTCGTCCCCGAAGGCCCCGGCAAGGGCATGCGCGGCTACTTCACCCGCGACAGCGAGGGCAACGTCGTCGGGGTCCACCTCGGCGGTCGGCTGGCGACGCGCGTCGTCTCGGTGCCCGAGCAGACCGACGCGGGCGACGGGGCACTGACGCCGGCATGACTGTGCTCGACATCGCGCCCGACGTGGCGCCCGTCCTCGACCGGCTGACCGCGGAGCTCGGCCGGTGGAAAGTGCCTGGGCTCGAGGTGGCGATCGTCCGGGACGGCGAGCCGCTCTACGCCGGCGGCGTCGGCTTGGCGTGCATCGAGGAGAAGCGCCCGGTCGGGTCGCGCACGCTGTTTCATCACGGGTCGTGCGGCAAGGCCTACACGGCACTGCTCGCCGTAGTCGTGGCCGAGGAGGGTCTGCTCGACCTCGACGCTCCGGTGCGCAGTTATGTGCCGGAGCTGCGGCTGCCGGACCCGTTCCTTGCCGAGCGAATCAAGGTGCGTGACCTGCTCTCGCACCGCAGCGGGCTCGGCCGGCATGACGTCGCGTGGATCGCGCATCCGGAGTGGAGCCGCGACGAGCTCGTCCGCCGGCTCGCGTCCTTGCCGCTCGCCGGTGACCTTCGCGAGAAGTTCGTCTACAGCAACTTCGCGTTCGCGCTCGCCGGCCTGGTCGTCGAGCGGGTGACGGGGACGGACTTCGTCGAGGCCATGTCGTCGCGGGTGTTCGACGCACTCGGGATGACCCGGTCGTTGATCGAGACCGAGACCGTCCGGACCGATCCCGACCACGCGCAGCCCTACCGCCACGACGGCGAGGAGCTCGTCGCAACCGCATGGCGGCTGATGGGTGCGATCGCACCGGCCGGCGGCATCATCACGTGCGCCGACGACGCCGTGCGCTGGCTGCGCGCGCAGGTCGGCACCGGGGGCCTCGCAGCCGAGCTGGTCGCGCGGACTCATCAGCTGCACACGCCGCTGCCGGCGGGGTTCTCGCCGTTCCCGGAGCTGTCCTTCGTGGGCTACGGCATGGGTTGGCTGGTTGGCGCGCATCGCGGCCGGCCGTCGATCGCGCACACGGGTGGGGTCGACGGCTTCACGACGCACACCCTCGTGCTGCCGGAGCAGCGCCTTGGGGTGACGGTCAGCGCCAACGTCTTTCCGTCCCAGCTTTCCTGGGCTGCTGCGTTGCACACGATCGACGCGCTGCTGGGTGAGGTCGACGCCGACAGCACGTGGTTCGACCGGTTGAAGTCGCTCGAGGACGGCGCGGCCGGCCAGGCGACAGAGCCGGCGGCCGACGAAGCCGCTCCGGCCGCACCGGAGCCGCGCGCTGCCGAGCCTGCCGCCCCGACACACCCCCTCGGCGACTACGCCGGCCGCTTCAGCC
>JAFAQI010000176.1 GCA_019246495.1 Frankiales bacterium
CCAGCAGCGCAGTGCTCGCGCTGCGAAGCCGTCGCGATCCCAGCTGCGCGAGCACTGCCAACGCGACTGTGCAGCTCACGAGCAGGACGAGATAGGCCGCCACGCCGTGCCGCCACCATGGCACGAGCTGGGGGAGGTACGTCGACACCGGTGCGAACGCGAGCAGCGACGCCGACCAACGCGCGGCACCGGACAGCCGCGGCCAGCGGGTTGCGGCGAGCCACAGCACGGCCAGCCCCATCGTCGTCGACCACAACACGGTCCGCAGCGGGCTGGACAGCTGCGCGGCCCGCCAGGCGTGCAGATCGTTGTCGACCAGCGTCGCGATCCGAGCCGGATGCGGTCCGGACGCGATCGCGGTACGCCCGCCAAGGGTGGCAGCGGGCGCGACGCCGATGCCGTGCAGCAGCGTTGCGGCGACATCGACCAGCTGGACGTAGGACGCGCGTCGGATGGAGGTCAGTGTCCCGGGTTGCCACGACGGACCGCGGAGCGCGAGCACATGCAGCCGGCTGCGCCCACTCGCCGCATCACTCGCCCCCACGACCGCAGCAGCGACCGCAGGCGGCGCGGCCGCGAGCAGTGCGCGGATCGCACTGTCGGCAGCATGTCGAGCGGCCGGACGCCGTGGACCCGACGCTGCATAGAGAGAAGGCACGACGGCCGCGACGACATCCGCGCGGGAGAGCGCGCCTCGCACGTCTGTCGTGACGACATCGACCTGCCCGTGCGCGTCGCCGATCACCAGGCGTGCTGCCGGATCGAGCGCTGCCGTGCGCAGACCTGCGTTGTGAAGGCTCTGTCCGAACGCGCCGAGATGTGCGGTGAAACCGCTGCCCGCATCCCGCCGGGCCAGTGCGGCGAACGACGAGACGGTGCACGCGCTGCCGGCGCCACCCGTCCGGGCGCCTGCCGACAACGTGAGCAGTCCGTCGGCACAGCGCGTGGTCGATGCCTGGCTGCGCACCGACAGGTCGGCGTCGGCGGCGGTGGACACGTAGTGGGCGAGTGCCGGCATCGACGCGACGTCCGACCAGAGCAGTCCGGGTACGGCGACCACGAGCAGCCGAGGCCGCGGCGTCGCGGCTTGCGCAACCGCCGGCGCACCGCAGAGGCTGGCCGCGCACACCAGCCCGGCCAGCCACCGGCCGGCTCGGTTCAACCGCTGCTCGACGGGGCCGCGACGTGCCCGATCAGGTGGTCGAGCGTCTCCGGGTCACGCGGAATCCATGCCGACCCGTCGTCGGTGACGACGATCGGACGCTGGATCAGCTCGGGATTCGCGGCAAGCACGTCCAGCCACGTCCCCCGGTCGCGCGCGGCATCGGCGAGACCGAGCTCTGCCGCACGCGGCTCACCGAGCCGGGTGACGTCCCAGGGCTCGAGACCGAGGCGACCAAGCACGTCCGCGAGCTCGTCTCGCGTCGGCGGCTCGTCGAGATACCGCCGTACGTCGTAGTCGACCCCGGCGGCGTCGAGTGCCTCGGTCGTCATACGGCACTTCGAGCATGCCGGGTTGAACCAGATCTGCATGCGTCGAAGTTATCGGCCGGTGAACGTCGGCTCGCGCTTCTCGACAAAGGCGCGCGCCGCTTCCTTGTGGTCGTCGGTCAGCCCGGTGTGCGCGTGATGCGTGACCTCGAGGTCCGAGCACTCCGCGAGCTCGCCGTGGACCGCGCGGTTGAGGTTCTCCTTCATGTAGCGCAGCGCGAGACGCGGGCCCGACGCGAGACGCCGGGCCCGGTCCATCACCTCGCCCATCAATGCATCGGCGGGGAACACCTGGTTGACCAGGCCGAGAGTCGCCGCCTCCTCAGCCCCGATGCGCTCGGAGAAGAAGTAGAGCTCCTTCGCCTTCGCGCTGCCGACGAGACGCGTCAGGAACCAGGTGCCGCCGTAGTCACCCGCGAAGCCGACGCGGGCGAATGCCGTCGTGAGCACCGCGCTGTCCGCGGCGTAGCGGAGGTCGCAGGCAAGTGCGAGCGCGAGACCGGCACCAGCGGCGGCGCCGGGAAGTGCGGCGATCGTCGGCTTGCCCATCTGCCACAGGCGAACGCTCGTCGCTCGCTGGTTGAGCCGTTGCAGATGAACGAGATGGTCGAAGCTCGCATCTGGCTCGAAGAGCCGCTCGTCGCTCGCCATCATCTTGACGTCGCCGCCCGCGCAGAACCCGCCGCCGGCTCCGGTCAGCACCACGGCGCCGACCGAGTCGTCGGCCTCGAGATCGGCGAGCACCCGGCCGAGTGCCTGCACCATCGCGGGTGAGAACGCGTTGCGCCGTTCCGGACGGTTCAGCGTCAGCACGGCGACTCCGTCGTCAACGCTGCCCAACAGGTCGTCGGTGCCGGTGTCGATGTCGCTCATGCTGCTCCCTCGGTGCTGATGCGCTTGATCTCTACGCCGGCAACGACCGTTCGTGCAGCCGTTCCCGGTCGGCTCACCGTCGCGCCGATGATGCCCTCGTGCGACCGGTCGGCCGCCGGGACGAACGACACCTGCTGATCGCCACCGGCAAGCGACAGCGAGTTGTCCGCACCGGTCTCGACGCCGAGCACCGCCGCCCAACGATTCGCCGTCGCGGCCGGATCGACTGCCGCGACCTCCATGGCGATGACGCCGCCTGGATCGTGCGCGGGTGTTGTTGCCGTCCACGCCGGACCGCCCCATCGCCACGACCCAACGGGCGAGGTGACGTCGAGGGCGACGATCGCGGGCGGCACGTCGCGCGGATGCAGGTGGAGATCGACGATGTCGTCGTGCGTCGTGTCCCACACGATGCGCACGCCGAGCTCGGCCAGCCGCGCCCGCGTTGCCTTCTCGTCGGCGACCTCGAACATCGCCATGTAGCCGCAATCACCGCCGCGGCGCTCGCGATAGCGCCCGGCCGCGGTGTCGTCGCGGACCGGCGACACGATCTCGATGAAGCAGTCACCGACGGCGTAGACCGCGTTGCGCAGTCCGAAGTGACCCACGCCTTCGTCGCGGAACGGCGCGGACACGTCTACGTGCGACTCCAGCTGAGCGGCGACCGCGTCCAGGTCAGCCGCGACCAGCACGACTTGGCGCAGTCGCGGCAACGTCACGACCGGACTGTAGTCAGCCGTCAACCGGCACGTTGCGCGACAGCCACTCGCCGAGCGCACGCGCGCAGCCGTCGATCGCGTCGATCCATGAGACCGCAGCACTGTGGTCGGCTGCATCCGAGACGACTTTGGCGCACCGCATCGGGATGTCGAACTCCGCGCACACCGCGGCGAAGGCGAACGCCTCCATGTCGACGAGGTCGATGCCGGTCGCGGCGATGCGCGCGGCGATGACGGGGTCGGCGACGAACACGTCGCCGGTCGCCAGGGCTGTCATCCCGTCCGCAACGGAGGAGGCGACCACCGGCGGTGTTGCCGCGGAGAGCCTGAAGCCGCGGGGCAGCTCCTCGCCGAGAAGCAACGCGATCGCGTCGTGCGGAAAGTCGTGCTGGGTGACGTAGCCGATCTCGACCGGGCCCGTTGGCGCGCCTTCGTGGACCGCGCCCGCCGTACCGATGTTGACCACCAGCGACGGCCGCGGCCCGCTGGCCAGCCGGCGGGCGAGGACGGCTGCTGCCCGCGCCTTCCCGACACCCGTGACGAGCACCTCGTGCGAGTCGGGGACGTAGTGCGCCTCGGCCTGCAGCGCAGCGACGATGAGAGCCGTCACGGGATGGCAGGCTAGCCAGCGTGACCCAACGCGCGTCGGTGGCGCAGCGCGCACCGGCGCCGCTGCTGGTCATCGGCGCCGTCGTCAGCGTGCAGAGCGGCGCCGCCATCGCGACCCGTCTCTTCCCCGACATCGGCCCGGGTGGCACAGTCTTCCTGCGCATCGGCCTGTCGGCTCTCCTGCTCCTCGCCGTCGCCCGCCCGCGCCTTTGCCCGGCGGCCGCCTCGCACGGCCTTCTCGCCGTCGCCTACGGTCTCGTCCTCGCTGGCATGAACGCGACGTTCTACGAGGCGCTGTCCCGCATCCCGCTCGGGATCGCGGTGACGTTCGAGTTCGTCGGCCCGCTCGGAGTCGCGGTGTGGGGTTCGCGCCGGCGTCTCGACATCGTCTGGGTGGCACTTGCCGCGATCGGCGTCGCCTTGCTGACGTCCGGAGGCGGCCGGGACGTCGACGGGCTGGGCGTCGCGCTTGCTCTGGTTGCGGGTGCGTTCTGGGCGGCCTACATCCTGCTCGCGCAGCGGGTCGGTCGGGTCTACCCCGGAGCCGCCGGCCTCGCGATCGCCCTCGCTGTCGGGGCAGTCGTGCTCGCGCCGTTCGGCATCCTCGCCGGCGGAACGGCTTTGGTGCACCCGTCGGTGCTCTGGCGCGGAGCGGCCGTTGCGGTGCTGTCGTCAGCGCTGCCCTACTCGCTTGAGCTCTACGCGCTTCGCACGATGCGCACGACGGTGTTCGGCGTACTCATGTCACTCGAGCCCGCCCTCGCGGCGTTGTCCGGGCTCGTGTTCCTCGGTCAACGTCTGTCGCTGCGCGAGTGGGTCGCGGTGGGCTGTGTCATGGCGGCATCGATCGGCGCGACGCGGCGCGCGCCACCGGAGACCGCGCCGCTGGAGCCGGGAGCGACCCCGTGCGACGCGGTGGCGGGTGTGCGGTGACTGCCGGCCGTCGCGTCGAGCTGTTGCGCGACCTCGACCGCGAGACCGGGCGGGTGCTGCTCGTCGACGGGGTGGAGCAGTCCTACGTCGACCTCGACGATCCGGAGCATCTCGAGTTCGAATACATGCAGCACATGGCGCTCGCCGTCGACTGCGTGCTCGCTCCGGAGAAACCGGTCGCTGCGCTGCACCTCGGCGGGGGAGCGCTCAGCATGCCGCGATGGCTGGCGCATCGCCGCCCGCGGTCGAAGCAGCTGGTCGCCGAGAGCTCCGCCGCAGTCATCGCGGCCACGTCGGACCTCGAGCCGGTGCCGGGCTGCCGGGTGCTCGAAGGCGATGCGATGTCCGTCCTCGCGGCGCAACGCGCGCGATCGTTCGACCTTGTCTTCTGGGACCTGTACGACGGCCCGCTGGCGGTTGTCGACGCGCTCGGCTCGGCCGACCTGCAGTCGATGCATCGTGTGCTGCGGCCAGGCGGCGTCCTGCTGCTCAACGTCTCCGACGTCCGGCCGTTCGTCGTCGTACGGCCGGTGCTCGCGGCGCTACGCGAGGTCGCCGACGACCTCGCCGTGCTCGCCGAGCCGGCGACGCTGCGCGGCCGCCGCTCGGGCAACTGCGTGCTTGTCGCTCGGCGCGAAGCATCGTTGCCGATCGACCTGCTGACCCGACGATCCGCCGCTGCGCCGGTGCGGGCGCGCGTCCTCGCCGGCGACGCGCTGACGGAGTTCGTGGGCGACGCCCGACCGCCGACGCCGGACGAGCCGTTGCCGCGACCGGATCCGCTGTCGGGCCGCGCGTTCCTCTGATGGGCCGCCGCCACGCGGGTCGACATGCGGGGTTGACACGCTGGGCTGAGCGTGCGATTGCGACGAATTGCCCCTTGCGTCTTACACGGAGGCTGTTTATTGGGTAGCGTTGTCGTCGAGGTCGCGGTTCTCGACGTGCATTGCTCGCGGGATCTACCCCGCGGTTGTGATGTCTTCGCCCGAAGGCGCCGCGGCGACCAAGTCCCGCACCGCGGGGCGAAGAGCACCGAAGGACAGTTCATGGCACAGGGCACGGTCAAGTGGTTCAACAGCGAAAAGGGCTACGGCTTCATCGCTCCGTCTGACGGCACGCCGGATGTGTTCGTCCACTACTCCGCGATCGCGGCCGAGGGTTACAAGACCCTCGATGAGGGCGCGACGGTCGAGTTCGACGTCACGCAGGGCCAGAAGGGCCCCCAGGCGGAGAACGTCCGCACGGTTTGACCAACCCGGTGCCGGCCGGTCTCCCGGCCGGCACCACTGGTCCCGGTTATTTCGTAACGAAAGGACACCTCGATGGGGTCGCGTCGTACCGTTCTGCGCGGCGGTCGTCTGGGTGGGGCGGCAGGCGCCGAGGTCGACCGTGGAGGTCCGGTCGAGCCGCGCCGCGCCGTCTCCTACTGGTGCCACGCCGGGCATGAGTCCCGGCCGCAGCTCGCCTCTGACGTCGTCGCGCCCGACACCTGGGAGTGCGTCGTGTGCGGGCAGCCCGCCGGCGTCGACAAGGATGAGCCGCCGGCCCGCGTCGGCGCTGCCGGTGCCTCGCACAAGACGCCCTATGAGTTCCTCATGATGCGGCGCACCGAGGCCGAGGGCGAGAAGCTATTGGAAGAGGCGCTCGCCAACCTGCACGACAGCCGCTCCAGCCGCCGTAGCCGCTGACGCCGCTTCGCCGGCAGGGAACGCCGGGTGCTCGTCACGGTGCCGTGACACGAGCAAAGCGGTCGCCAGGGCGATGACGCCGAGCTCGGCCGCGGTGGCGACGACGTCCAGCGCGCCGACCGACTCGACATCGGCTGCGC
>JAFAQI010000307.1 GCA_019246495.1 Frankiales bacterium
CGGTTGCGGGACATGCAACGAGCCCACCCGTTCGTCGGCGACGTGCGCGGACGAGGAGCCATGCTCGCGATCGAGCTCGTCGACGAGACCCAGGCGCCCGACCCCGCGCGGACGCTGGCCGTCGCCGCGGCCTGTCATGCGGAGGGACTGCTCGTGCTGACTGCCGGGTCCTACTCCAACGTGTTGCGGTTCCTGCCGCCACTCGTGATCGGCGACGCGCTGCTGGAGGACGGACTCGACGTACTCGAGAAGGCACTCGCGTCCGCAAGCGGACACTGACGGCGAGCCGGACGGAGGCTGACGGGGTGGGCGGTCAGGCAACGACGTGGCACAACTGGGGCGGCAACCAGGTCGCTCATCCCACGGCGGTGGAGCACCCGCGGGACGTCGACGAGGTGTCCGCGCTGGTGAAGCGGGTGGCTGCCGACGGCCGCCTGGTCAAGGTGGTCGGTGCCGGCCACTCGTTCACAGCTGCGGCCGCCACCGACGGCGTGCTCGTGCACCTCGACCGCATGGCCGAAGTCGTGACATCCGATCTCGGCAGCGGGCTCGTGACCGTGCAGGGTGGCATCCCGCTGCACAAGCTCAACACCACGTTGCACGAGCTGGGCCTGGCGATGACCAACCTCGGCGACATCGAGCGGCAGTCCATCGCGGGAGCCACGTCGACCGGCACGCACGGCACCGGACGGTTGCTCGGCGGCCTCGCCACACAGATCCGCGCGCTCGAGCTGGTCATCGGCGACGGCTCCGTCATCACCTGCTCCCCCACCGAGCAGCCCGAGGTGTTCGAGTCTGCGCGGATCGGCCTCGGTGCGCTCGGCGTCGTGACGTCGGTGACCTTGCAGTGCGAGCCGGCGTTCGTCCTCGAGGCGAACGAGCAGCCACTGCCGCTCGACGCAGTGATGGCCGACATCGACTCGCACGTCGATGACAACGAGCACTTCGAGTTCTATTGGTTCCCGCACACCGACGTCGCGCTCACCAAGAGCAACAACCGCGTCGCGCCCGGCGTCGCCCCGCAGCCGCTCAAGCGTTGGCGCGAGTGGCTGGACGACGAGCTTCTCGCCAACACCGTCTACAACGCCGTGTGCGCACTGGGAAAGCGCCGGCCCGCTCTCGTTCCGCGGCTCAACACCACCGCAGCGGGCATGTTGAGCGCGCGCCGCTTCTCCGACGACTCCTACAAGGTGTTCACGTCGCCGCGACGGGTGCGGTTCGTCGAGATGGAGTACGCCGTGCCGCGCGCCGCGGTGCACGACGCACTGGCCGCCATCCGGCACGTCATCGACCGGGACGGCCTGCGGATCTCGTTTCCGGTCGAGGTTCGTTTCGTCGCGCCGGACGACATCCCGCTGTCGACGTCGTACGGGCGGGAGACGGCCTATCTGGCGATCCACCGTTATCGCGGCGAACCGTTCGAGGGCTACTTCCGCGCGGTCGAGAACGAGATGAAGGCGCTGGGCGGGCGGCCGCACTGGGGAAAGATGCACTGGCGCACCGCCGACGACCTGCGTCCGGCTTACCCGAAGTTCGACGACTTCCTTGCGGTCCGTGACCGCCTCGACCCGGAGCGGGTCTTCGCCAACACCTACACGGAAACGGTGCTCGGCCGGTGACGACAATCCAGGACCTCCATACCCCGGCGTTGCTCGTCGACCGTGCGGCACTGCAGCGCAACCTCGCCACCATGACTGCCGCACTGCCCGGCGCGCGGCTCCGGCCGCACGTCAAGGCGCACAAGTGCACCGCGCTCGCCGCGATGCAGGCGGCTGCCGGGCACCGCTCCTTCACGTGCGCGACCGTCCGCGAAGTCGAGGGCATGGCTTCCGCTGGTCTCGGCGACGACCTGCTGCTCGCGAACGAGGTGCTCGACATGCAGCGGCTCGGCAAGGTCGCGGCCAACGGCGCTCGCGTCACGGCGGCCGTCGACTCCGACGAGACGGTCCGCGCCGCGGCAGCCGGCGGTGTGGGTGAGGTCGTCATCGACGTCAACGTCGGGTTACCGCGATGCGGCTGCTCGCCGGACGAGGCCGGACGCCTCGCCGACCTCGCCCGATCTCTCGGACTCGAGGTGCGCGGCGTCATGGGCTACGAGGGCCACGTGATGCTCCTGCCCGACGTCGACGAGCGACGGAAGCAGACCGAGGAGTGCATGAGCAAGCTGCTCGCCGCGCACGCGGACGTCGGCGGCGACATCGTCTCCGCAGGCGGCACCGGGACCTACGCGGTCAACTCGTGGGCCAACGAGATCCAGGCCGGCTCCTACGCGTTGATGGACACGGCCTATGGCGCTGTCGCCGATCTGCCGTTCGAGCAGGCGCTGTTCGTCCTGGGCACGGTCATCTCGCGCACGCCGCCGACCGACGGGATCCCGGGATGGGCGGTCGTCGACGTCGGTCTCAAGTCTTTGGGCATGGATCACGGCAATCCCGACATCCCGGCCGGCACGGTGTGGTTCTGCTCGGACGAGCACGTGACATG
The DNA here is from genome assembly GCA_019246495.1 of Frankiales bacterium. GTDB lineage: Bacteria > Actinomycetota > Actinomycetes > JAFAQI01 > JAFAQI01 > JAFAQI01. The sequence goes on from JAFAQI010000307.1 coordinate 2,485, forward strand.
GCAGCCGGACGAGTTCGACTCGGTGCAGCTCGGCGACCGCGTGCGCGTCGTCCCGGCCCATGTCGATCCGACGATCGCCCTGCACGAGCGCATGTGGCTCGTCGACGGTGACGAGATCGTCGACGAGCTGCCGGTGGACCTGCGCGGCTGGTGACAGCCACCGGGCAACCCACGCCACCGGCGGGCACGCCGGTGGGCCGCCGCGTCGTGCTCGGCCTCCTCGGTCTCGGCGCCGCTGGCGTCGCCGGCGGCCATTGGCTGACGACAGAGCTCGGACGACTGTCCGCTGCTCTCTCCCGCCACCACCTCAACTCGCTGTCGTCGTTCATCCCGGGCGCGGGGTGGCGCTACTACACCGTCACCGACGGCTTCCCCTACCGCGCGCCGGCCGTCTACCGGCTCACCGTGACCGGCAACGTCGGCAACGAGTTGACGTTGAAGACGACGGACCTGGCCCGGATGCCTCGCACCCGGCTGACCGCCGACTTCCAGTGCGTCACGGGATGGCGGGTGTCCGGCGTGCGCTGGGAAGGTGTCCGGCTCGGCCACCTGCTCGACCTCGCCGCGACCGACCCCGGACAGCAGGCCGTGACATTCGTGTCCTACGACGGCACCTATACCGAGTCACTCACGATGAGCCAGGCCCGCCGGTCCGACGTCCTCGTCGTCGACACCCTCGACGGCCGGCCGATCGGCCGGGAGCACGGCGGTCCGGTGCGGCTGCTCGTCGCTCCCATGTATGGCTACAAGAGCTGCAAGTGGCTGTCGCAGATCGTCGTGACGGACCGGCTCGAGCCCGGATACTGGGAGCAACAGGGCTACGACCAGAACGCCTGGGTCGGCCGCTCCAACGGCCGCGACGACGCTCCCACGACATGACCGCGACCGGCCTCCCGCGCTTCACCCGGGCGGAGCGCTGGGTGCACCGCAGCACCGCCGGGCTCGTCGCCGTCCTCACGGCGACGGGTGCTTCGCTCTACGTCGAACAGATCGCACTGCTCGTCGGACGGCGGCCCCTTGTCGAGGCGATCCACATCGCGGCCGGCCTCGCCCTGCCGCTGCCGATGGTCATCGGCCTCGTCGTCTCGCCTTCGTTGCGCGCCGATGTGCGCGTGCTCGGCAGGTTCGGCACCGTCGACTGGCAGTGGCTCCGGCGACGGGACCGCCGGCGCGCGCAACTTCCGGTCGGCAAGTTCAACGGCGGGCAGAAGCTCGCCGCATCCGTCATGTGCGGTGCCGGGCTCGTGCTGCTCGGCACCGGACTTCTGCTCATCGCGCCGCTACGGGTCAACCTGCCCGTCGGGCTGCGGCAAGGCGCGACGATCGTGCACGACCTGTTCACGTTCGGGCTGCTTGCCCTGCTGGGTGGTCATCTGTGGCTCGCCCTGACCCACCCGGAAGCGCGCACCGCGCTGCGGACCGGCGAGGTCGACCGCGCCTACGCCGAGCGCGAGCACCCCGGCTGGGCAGCGGACGTCACCGCGGTGCCGGCGAAACCACCGGGTTGAGCGGGCTCAGCCGCGCTGCGGCGATAGTTCCTGCATTGCCCACGGGGCGCCGTAGTCGCCGAGCAGGTCCAGGAACGGTACGGCGTCGAACGCCTCCGGACCGAGCACACCGGCACCTTTCCACGCGCCACCGGCGTGCAGCTCGAGAGCAACCACCGGGTTGACCGCGGTCTGCCACACGACGGCCTGGGACTGCCAGGTGCGCATGCACTCCTCGTTGTCGGCGACTTGGTAGAGGTAGACCTCGCGCGGCTCGCCGTCGACGCCCAGGCCGCGCACCCAGGTGCCGGCGCAGGTCTTGCCGTGCATCCGGTCGCCGAGGGTCGCGGGGTCGGGCAGGCAGGCGGCGACGACGTCGCGCGGCGAGACGTCGGCTCCACGGACGCGAACGGGCTCGGTCCTGTCGAGGCCCAGCGTGTGAAGCATCTTCAGGATCTCGATGAACTCGTTGCCCAGCCCGTACTTGAACGTGACCCGCCCGGCGTCGAGCCACCGCGGCACGAGCAGGACCTCCTCGTGCTCGACATTGACGCACTCGACCGGTCCGATCCCTTCCGGGAAGACGAACGTCTCCGGCTCGCTGATCGGCGGTGTCGTGAACCAGC
>JAFAQI010000312.1 GCA_019246495.1 Frankiales bacterium
AGGAGCTCGACGGTCCGCTTCCGAGCTGCGGCACCTTCGGCCAATTCGTGGATGAGTAGCGGTTCGGCCACCTGACGGCCGATCGTCATGGTCGGGTTGAGTGAGGTCATCGGGTCCTGGAACACGACCCCGATCTCCCGGCCGCGAATGCGGCGCATGTCCTGCTCGCGCATCGCCGTCAGGTCGCGGCCGTCGAGGACTACGCGGCCGCCGACGATCTGCCCGCCCTCCGGAAGCAGTCGGGTGATCGAGGCCGCTGTCATCGTCTTGCCGCAGCCGGACTCCCCGACCAGCCCGACGGTCTCGCCGGCCTCGACTGTGAAGGACACCCCGTCGACCGCACGAACGGTCCGGTCCGGCAGGACGATGTGCGTCGAGAGGTCCTCGACGGACAGCAGCGGCACGTCGCGAGTCCATCACAACGGCTGCCGCGACGGGAGGCTTCGCGTATGTTCGCGCCGTGCTCGGTTACGTTGTCCGCCGGCTCGCGCAGTCGCTGGTCATCCTGCTGGGACTCACCCTGCTGACCTTCTGGCTGCTGCACCTGTTGCCCGGCGGGATGGCTGCCGCGATCCTGCCGCCACGGGTCAGCCACGCAGACAAGCAGGCGTTCATCCACGCCAACGGGCTCGACCGCCCGCTGATCGACCAGTACCTCACCTATCTCAAGAACCTGCTGCACGGCGACCTGGGCTACAGCTACCACCTGAACCAATCGGTGGAGTCGCTCCTCGCGAGCGACTTGCCGAAGAGCATCGTCCTCGTCGGCACCTCGACGTTGATCGCGTTCCTCATCGGCATCCCGCTCGGCCTGTTCCAAGCCGTACGGCGCAACCACTGGGACGACCACGTCGCGACTGGGGTCAGCTACGTGCTCTATGCGATGCCGGACTTCTGGCTCGCCCTGATCCTCATCGACGTGTTCGCGCTGCGGCTGCACGTGCTGCCGCCGATCGCGCCGAGCGGCGCTAGTTGGACGGCCGCACTGCACGATCCCAAGGCGATGATTCTGCCGGTCGCGACCCTGTCGCTCGTGAGCATCGCGGTGTTCAGTCGCTACATGCGTTCCGCTGCGCTGGACAACCTCGGCCAGGACTACATCCGGACCGCGCGCGCGAAGGGTGCGTCCCTCAACCGCGTCCTGTTCCGGCACACGTTGCGCAACGCCGGCATGCCGATCATCAGCCTGCTCGGGTTGTCGCTGCCCGACCTGTTCGGCGGGGCGATCATCACCGAGACGGTGTTCAACTACCCGGGCATCGGGCTGGCGTCGTTCAGCGCAGCGATCGCCCGCGACTATCCGGTGCTGCTCGGCACCACGCTGCTGTTCGGATTCCTCACGATCCTCGGCAACCTGCTCGCCGACATCGCCTACGCCTACGCCGACCCGCGGGTGCGCTACTCATGAGCCTGCACTTCTCCACCGGCTCCGCCGGCCGGGAGATCCTCGACGAGGCGCCCGAAGGCGGTGCCGCACTTCGGCAGCCGCGTGCGGGTGCGGTGCTCCGCGACGCGCTGTTCGGCAGCACGCTCGGCCGCATCGGGTTCGGCATCCTCGTCGTGGTCGTGCTGTTCTGCTTCCTCGGGCCGCACGTCTACCACACCAACCAGACCACGCCGGCGCCGACGCAGATCCAGCTGCCACCGAGTGGTCACCACTGGCTGGGCACCGACGGGCAGGGCTACGACGAGGTCGGCCGGTTGATGCTCGGCGGGCAGTCGGCGCTCGAGATCGGTTTCGCCGCTGCGTTCCTCGCCTCGATCTTTGGCGTCGTCTACGGCGCAGTCGCCGGCTACATCGGCGGCGTCGTCGACGCGGTGCTCATGCGCATCGTCGACGTCGCACTCGCCGTGCCCGGTCTGCTTCTGTTGTTGCTGCTGGCGAGCATCTTCACGCCGAGCGTGAAGGAGCTGATCATCGTCCTCACCGCGTTCGCGTGGCTCGGACCGGCGCGACTTGTCCGAGGCGAGACGCTGACGTTGCGGGTGCGCGAGTTCGTGCAGGCGGCGAAGCTCATGGGAGCCGGTCGAAGTCGCATCGTGCTGCGGCACATCATCCCCAACGCACTCGGCACGATCGTCGTCAACACGACGTTCCAGGTGGCCGACGCGATCCTCGCCGTCGCGGCTCTCAGCTTCCTCGGTCTCGGGCTGCAGGAGCCGTCGGTCAACTGGGGCGGGATGCTGAACGACGGTGTCGACTACCTCGCCGCGGGGGCGTGGTGGCAGGTCTACCCGGTGGGCATCGCGATCGTCGTCACGGTCATCGCCTTCAACTTCCTCGGCGAGGGCTTCGAGGAAGCGCTCGGCGTACGCAACCGCACCTGACTCGACGTCCTTTACGTCTGCGGTTTCACAACGGCGGCGCGACGCCTCTTGCGTGCAGCAGCCACTCGAACGCGCCGAGCCCGCCGCGATCCTTGAGCTCGGCTGCCGCGCCGGTGCGCGACAGAGCATGCAGATACGCCAGCGGTTCCCCGTCGTACGCCGGTCGTGCCGCGGAGACTCCGAGTGCGGCGAGTGCGTCACGCTGGTTGAGCCGCCGGCACTCGACGTCGGTGACGGCGGCCGCGCACGAGTCGAACAGGACGTGCGCGGTCAGGTCGCAGCTGCCGTCGGGCACCGGTGGCACCTGCCGGCCGTCGCGGAACCCGGCGAGCGTTCCCGCGACGTCACGAGCGGGGACCGCGGCGTAGTCGACGGCGACCGCCACACCGCGGTCCATCCGCCCGACCGCTGCTTGCCAGGCGTCGTCGCGGGTGCTGCCGATCTCGGCGCGGTCTCCGGGTTCGGCGACCGGCCACCAGGCGTCGAGCCAGCGGCCGTCGTCGGGCGGCGGTTGGCCGGCGAGGCGCTCGGCTCCGGCGTCGTCGACCTCCACCAGCCGGAGGCCGTCGCCGGTGCGCTCGACGACGTCGACGGGTACGACGTCGAGCCACTCGACCGCAAGGAGGACGCCGGTGAAGCCGTCGGGCAGCCGCGCTGCCCACGTCACCCGATCGTCGACCGAGTCGGGCCGCGCCGCGAGATCGACACCTACGAGCTGCCACCGCTCGGGCGCCAGCCGGGCCAGCCCAGCGATGAGCTCGCCGCCACCGGCGCCGAGGTCGACGACCGTGAAGTCGTCCGGGCACCCAAGCGCGGTGTCCACGCGGTCGCAAAGCTCGGCGATGGCCTCCGCCCACAGCGGCGAGGCGTGCGCCGCCGTGCGGAAGTTGCGTGCCGGAGCGCCGGAGGCGACGTAGAAGCCGCCGGGACCGTAGAGCGCGTCCTGCATCGCCTCCCGCCAGGTGCGCCAGCCCACCCGTCGATCATGCCGTCCGTCTCTTGTTCGCGGCCCGGTGCTCATCCCATACGGGTAGCCTGGAAACGTCCGGTACCCCTTCAGGACTGGAACGCTCTCGATGGAATTGGTCGCGTGACCGCGATCCCGCCTGGGCAGCGCCCGGCGCGGCTGACCGTCGGCGCTGTTGGCGCCGGGCGGGTCGGAGCCGTGCTCGCGGCGGCGCTCGGCCGGGCGGAGCATCACGTCCGCTCGGTCTCGGCGGTGTCGCGGGCCAGCCTGCGCCGCGCCGACGTCTTACTTCCCGATGTCGCCGTCCGACCGGTCGACGACGTCGCGAGCGATGTCGACCTGCTCCTGCTCGCGGTGCCGGACGACGTGCTCGTCGACCTGGTCAAAGGCCTGGCGGCGGCCGGCGTCGTACGGGCCGGGACGATGGTCGCGCACACGAGCGGTGCGCACGGATATCGCGTGCTGGACCCATTGATGGCCGGGGGTGCACTGCCGATGGCGCTGCATCCGGTGATGACGTTCACCGGCACCGACGTCGATCTGCAGCGGCTGGCCGGTGTGTGCTTCGGAGTGACCGCGCCCGAGGAGCTGCGGCTCGCGGCGGAGGCCCTGGTGATCGAGATGGGCGGCGAGCCGGTGTGGGTCGAGGAGTCGGCCCGCCCGCTCTACCACGCCGCGCTCGCGACCGGCGCCAACCATCTCGTGACGCTGATCAACCAGTCCGCCGACCTGCTTCGCGCCGCCGGTGTCGACGAGCCGGCGCGGATGCTCGGCCCGCTCGTCGGCGCGGCGCTCGACAACGCGCTGCGCCATGGCGATGCCGCACTGACCGGACCGG
>JAFAQI010000313.1 GCA_019246495.1 Frankiales bacterium
CCTCGTCGTCCGTGTCGACCGCTGCGGCGGCGAGCTCTCCGCAGACCTCGACGCTGCCCGCGCCCACCGCGACCCGGTCCGGCGCGACACCGTGATGCGCAGCGATCGCCTCGATCAGCTGCGTCGAGCCCATGTCGGGATAGCGGCTCACGCCGGCGGCGTGCGCCTCGAGCACCGCCGCGACGCCGGGAAGCAGCCCGTACGGCGACTCGTTGCTGGCCAAGACGACCGCGCCTGGAATCTTTCGGCCGGGGACGTAGGACGGCAACGTGCTCATCACCGGTCGCAGGCGTGGACTCACGCGGGGCTCCTCTTGTCGGTCGTCATCAGCTCGCGCATCACGGTCCACGCATCCCACACGTCGGCGAAGCTCGTCGTCGCGGGCGCCAGACCGAGCCGGATGCGGTCCGGCGTACGGAAGTCCGGCACGACGCCGCGCGCGGTCATCGCCGAGGCCAGCTCGCGCGCCCGCGGATGGTGCACCGTCACGTGACCGCCGCGGCGCTCGGGGTTGCGCGGCGTCGCAAGGCTCGCGCCGAGCGGGGTCAGCCACTTGTCGGTCAGCTGCACCGCTAGCGCCGTCAGCTCCAGCGACTTGGCGCGCAGCGCGGTGATGCCCGCCTTGGCGAGCGGCTCCACGGCCGACTGCAGCGAGCGCAGCGCGAGCACCGGCGGCGTACCGACGAGGAAGCGCCGGATGTCGTCGTACGCCTCGTAACGGTCCGCCATCTCGAACTGCTCGCGCTGGCCGAACCAGCCCCACACCGGTTGGTCGAGCTCCGACTGAAGGTCGCGGCGGACGTAGAGGAACGCCGGCGAGCCCGGGCCACCGTTGAGGTACTTGTAGGTGCAGCCGACCGCGAGGTCTGCGTCTGCGCCAACGAGATCGATCGGCAGCGATCCGACCGAGTGGCAGAGGTCCCACAGGACGAGAGCGCCGTGGCGATGCGCGAGCTCGGTGACCGCGGGAAGGTCGACAACCGCTCCGGACCGGTAGGAGACGTGCGACAGCGTGACGAGCGCGACGTCGTCGTCGATCGCAGCCGCAAGGGCCGCCGGATCGATGCCGTCGTCGAGGTCGGCCGGCACGCGCCGGAGCTCGTGGCCGGTCCGCCCGGCGATGCCCTGCAGCACGTAGTCGTCGGTCGGGAAGTTGCCGCTCTCGGTGACGATGACGCGCCGGTCCGGCCGGGCGTCGAGCGCCGCGAGCGCGAGGCGGTAGAAGTTCACGCTCGTCGAGTCGGCGACCACGGTCTCGCCCGGCCGCGCGCCGAGGAAGTCGCGGCCGATCACCTCGCCGACCTCGACCGGCAGGTGCAGCCAGTCGTCCCACGAACGGATGAGCCCGCCGGCCCACTCCTGCTCCGCGGACTCGCGCAACGCCTCGATAGAGCCGCGCGCCGGACGGCCGAGCGAGTTGCCGTCGAGATAGATCAGCCGGTCGTCCGGGACGACGAACTCCGCGCGCAGCCAGGCCAGCGGATCGGCCGCATCGCGTCGTACCAGGTCCGCGCGGTCCACCTCCCGAGCGTATGGCCATCTGACCGGGTTAGAACCCGGTGAGGTGGCCACAGTCTCAGAGGTTGCCGCGGCGGGCCTGCTCGCGCTCGATCGCTTCGAAGAGCGCCTTGAAGTTGCCCTTGCCGAAGCCCATCGACCCGTGCCGCTCGATCGGCTCGAAGAACACCGTCGGCCGGTCCTGCACCGGCTTCGTGAAGATCTGCAGCAGATAGCCGTCCTCGTCGCGATCGGCGAGGATCTTCAGCTCGCGCAGCTGGTCGAGCGGCACGCGCGTCTCGCCGACCCACGTGCCGAGCTCGTCGTAGTAAGCGTCCGGTGTGTCGAGGAACTCCACACCCGCTGCCCGCATCGCGCGGACCGTGCGCACGATGTCGTTGGTGGCAAGAGCGATGTGCTGTACGCCGGGACCGCCGTAGAACTCCAGGTATTCGTCGATCTGGCTCTTCTTCTTGCCGAGCGCCGGTTCGTTGAGCGGGAACTTCACCTTGCGCGACCCGTCGGCGACGACCTTCGACATCAGCGCGGAGTATTCCGTCGCGATGTCGTCGCCGACGAACTCCTTCATGTTCGTGAAGCCCATGACGCGGTGGTAGTAGTCGACCCACTCGTCCATGTGCCCGAGCTCGACGTTCCCGACGACGTGATCGATCGCCTGGAAGAAGCGCTTGTCCGGCGGCGCGACCATCGGCTCGCGGGCGACGAACGACGGCAGGAACACGCCGCTGTAGTCCGTGCGCTGCACGAGCGAGTGCTTCGTCTCGCCGTAGGTCTTGATCTGCGCGACGACCACCTTGCCGTGTTCGTCCTCGAAGACGGTCGGCTCCATAACGCCCTTGGCGCCGCGCGCGGTCGCGAGCTCGTAGGCATGTGCGGCGTCGGGGACGCGCAACGCGACGTCGACGACGCCGTCGCCGTGGTCGCGCACGTGCCGGCCGGCGTCGGTGCCCGCGTGCACCTCGGCGGTGAACACGAACCGCGCCGCGCCCGACTCGAGCACGTACGACGCCGTGTCGCGGGCGCCGGTCTCCGGACCGCGATAGGCGGTCAGCCGCATGCCAAAGGCGGTGGAGTAGTAGTGCGCGGCCTGCTTGGCGTTGCCGACCACGAAGTGGACGTGGTCAACGGCCTCGACCGGGAAGTCCGGGGCAGGGGGCAGCGTGGCGTCGGTCATGGCGAAAGCCTGCCCAGCCGGAGGGGGCCGGACAACAAGCGCAGCGACACGTAGGCAGATTGTGCAATCTGTTGTGTCCAGATGCCGCTAGAGTGAGCAATATGCCCAGCCTGGATGCGCTTGACGCTGACATCCTGCGACTGTTCGTCCGCGAGCCTCGCGTCGGCGTACTGGAGGCGTCCCGGCGGCTCGGCGTCGCGCGCGGCACGGTCCAAGCGCGGCTGGACAAGCTGACGGCGGCCGGCGTCATCACCGGCTGGGGGCCGGCGCTGGACGCGGAGGCGCTCGGCTTTCCGGTGTCGGCGTTCGCGACGCTGGAGATCAGCCAGCGGCCGCTCGACGGAGAGGGCGGTCATGCACCGGTCGCCGAGCATCTGCGCGCGATCCCGGAGGTGCTCGAGGCGCACACGATCACCGGCGCGGCCGACCTGATGGTGCGGCTCGTCGCCCGGTCCAACGCCGACCTTCAGCGCGTGATCGACGACGTGGTGTCGTCGCCGTACGTCGTGCGCGCCTCGACCGTCATCGTGCTGGCCACCGAGATCGCCCCGCGACTGACCCAGCTCCTGTCGGACCGCTAGGAGTCGGTCCAGGCTTGCCAGAGCGCGGCGTAGGAGTCGCCACGGTCGAGCAGCTCGTCGTGGCTGCCGAGCTCGGCGATCCGGCCGTCCTCCACTACCGCGACCCGGTCGGCGTCGTGCGCGGTGTGCAGCCGGTGCGCGATCGCCACAACGGTCCGGTCGGCTACGACGGCAGCCAGCGACCGCTCGAGATGCCGCGCGCTGCGCGGGTCGAGCAGCGATGTGGCCTCGTCGAGCACCAGCGTGTGCGGGTCGACGAGCACGATTCGCGCCAGCGCCAGCTGCTGCGCCTGCGCGACGGACAGCGCTAGACCGTCACCACCGACCTCCGTGTCGATCCCGGCCGGCAACTCGTCGACCCACGACAGCGCGTCGACCGCGTCGAGTGCGCGGCGCACCGCTGCGTCGTCCGCATCCGACCGGCCGAGCGCGACGTTGTCGCGGATCGTCCCGAGGAAGACGTGGTGCTCCTGCGTGACGAGCGCGACCTCACGCCGCAGGTCGTCGAGCGGCAGGCCGACGAGGTCTGCGTCGCCGACGGTGACCCGACCGATGCGCGGCGGATGAATGCCCGCGAGAAGCCGGCCCAGCGTCGACTTGCCGGCACCGCTCGGCCCGACGACCGCAACCCGTTCCCCCGGCCGCAGCTCGAGCGAGATCCCATGCAACACGTCGTGATCCGCGCGATAGGCGAACCGCACGTCCTCGACCGACAGCTGCTC
>JAFAQI010000157.1 GCA_019246495.1 Frankiales bacterium
CGCCGGTGGGACGACGGTCTCCGTCGCCGGTGACGCGGCGGCGCTCGTCGCACTTCTCCTCGAACTGCGCGGCGCGGGAGTCGGGTGGGTCTCGGCGCTCCTCGCGGCCGAGCTCATCCCCGTCGTACTGCTGGCACCGCTGACGGGGCGAGTCGTCGACGCCGTCGACAACCGCCGGCTGCTGGTTGCGGCGCTCGGCGGGCAGGCCCTTCTCGCCGCACCGCTCGCCCTCACCCGTACGCCGTGGCTCGTCGTCACGCTCTTTGCGGTGCTGTCCGGACTATCGGCGTTCGTGCGGCCGGCGGTCTCCGCACTGATCCCGACGTTGAGTGGCGAGGCTGCGGCGACCTCCGCTTATGCGTGGGTCGCGACCGGCACCGGCATCGGCTGGATCGCGGGTCCCGCGCTCGGCGGTGTGCTCACGGCGGCGTTCGGTCTCGCGACGGCGCTCTGGGCCGACGCTGCGACGTTCCTCGTGCTCGCCGTCGCCTGCTCACGGCTGAGCCAGACCAGGCGAGTCGGTCGCGCGCCGGCCGACGTTCCGAGGCTCGGTGGCGCACGCATCCTGTGGCGCGACGTGGTGCTGCGCGGCAGCCTCCTCGTCACCGCACTCGCGGTCAGCTGCGCGGTCGTGGACAACGTCGCCGCGCCGTTCCGGTTCGTCGACCAGCTCGGCGCCAATGCCAGCGGTTACGGTGCCTACCTCGCGTTGTGGGGCGCCGGAGCGCTCGTCGGCTCGCAGCTCCCCCGCCGGCTGCCGGCCGCCTGGATGCCTGCGGTCCTGGCGGCCGGCAATCTCTTGTGTGGCGTTGGCATCGTCGGCATCGGCCTCGCGCCCAACCTGGCCGCCGCGCTCGTCGCGTCGTCCCTCGGCGGCATCGGCAACGGGCTCGCCAACGTGTCGATGGGCGCGCTGCTAGCCGCCCGGGTGCGGCCGGAGGAGCGCGGTCGCGGGTTCGCCAGCGCCGCAGCGCTCATCCAGGCGTCGACCGGTGCCGGGACGGTGGCGGGCGCGCCGCTCGTCGCCGCGCTCGGTGCCGGTACGACGATGATCGACGCGGGAGCGGTCAGCGCGGTCGTTTCCGCAGCAGCAGTCGCCTGGTCGCTCCACCAGAGGCCGAACTTTGGCGCGCCATCCGGACATCACCCGCGGGGCATGTCCGACTCCAACGCCAAAGTTCGGGGCGGCTAGCGGCCGGTGAACTTCGCCTTGCCTGGTCCGTTCTCGATGAACGACTGCATGCCGATCGTCCGGTCCTCGGTCGCGAAGAGCGCGGCGAACTTCTGCGCCTCGATCGCGAGGCCGGTCTCCAGGTCGACCGACAGGCCCTGGTCGACGGCCTCCTTCGCGGCGCGCAGCGCGAACGTCGGACCGTTGACGAACTGCGCTGCCCAGGTCCGGGCTGCGTCGTACGTCTCGTCCGCCGGCACCACCTGGTCGACGAGACCGATCCGGAGCGCCTCCTCGGCGCCGACGAACCGGCCGGTGAAGCACAGGTCCTTCGCCTTGGACGGGCCGACGAGCCGGGACAGTCGTTGCGTGCCGCCGGCGCCGGGGATGACACCGAGCAGGATCTCCGGCTGCCCGAGCTTTGCGGTGTCCGCCGCGACGCGATAGTCGGCGCACAACGCGAGCTCGCACCCACCACCGAGTGCATAGCCGGTGACCGCTGCGACAACGGGCTTCGGAATCTTCGCGACCGAGGTGAACGCGGACGACAGGCCGGCCGATCGCTCGACCATGTCGACGTAGGACATCGTCGCCATCTCCTTGATGTCCGCGCCGGCGGCGAACACCTTCGGGCCGCCATAGACGACGACCGCGCGCACCTCCTTGCTCTGCGACGCCTCGAGCGCCGCGGCCCGGATCTCCTCCTGGACCTGCGCGTTGAGCGCGTTCATCGGCGGACGGTCGAGCCGGATCGTGCCGATGCCGTTCTCGATCTCGAGGTTCACGAACTCCGCCATGCGATCTCCTCCGTCAGCCGACGCGGGACACTATGCCGCAACAATCCGTTCGATAACTGTCGGTGCCAGCGGCGAGGATGGCGGCATGGTCACCGACGGGTTGTCGCGCGATGCCAAACGCGTGCTCGTCGGCACTTGCTTCAACGCGGTCGGCAATGGGTTCGTGCTGCCGTTCACGATCATCTATCTGCACGAGGTCCGGCACATCAGCCTCGCGAGTGCGGGTCTCATGTTCTCCGCCGCCGCCCTCGTCGGCGTCCTCGTCGTACCGATCATCGGCACGCTCGTGGACCGGCTGGGTGCCCGGCCGGTGCTCTACGCGACGCTCGTCCTGTCGACCGCCGGCTCGCTCGGGTTGGCCACCGCACGCACCCCTGCGCTCGCACTGGTGAGCATGCTCGTCCTGGGAGCCGGCAACGGCGGGTCGTGGCCCGCGTCGCAGGCGTTCATCGCCGCACTGGTCCCCGCCGAACGGCGCAGCCGGTTCTTCGCGCTCGGCTTCGCAGTGCTCAACCTCGGCATCGGCCTCGGCGGCCTGGCGGCGGCGATCATCGTGCGGCCGGGACATCCCGGCACCTACGAGCTGTTGTTCGTTGCGGACGCTGTCACGTTCGTGATCGACGGGGTGCTGCTGCTGCCAGTGCGGCCACGCGGCGTCGGGCGACCGGAGGCCGAGCCGGACGCGCCGCAGGGCAGCTACCGACTGCTGCTCAGCGACCGGGTGCTGCGCCGTCTGTTCACGATGCAGTTCGTCCTGGTGCTGGTCGGCTACGCGCAGGTCGAGGCCGGCTTCCCCGCCTATCTGCGCGAGCTCGGCGTCTCACCCCGCGTCGTCGGCATCGGCTTCACGTTCAACACGCTGACGATCGTGCTCGGCCAGCTCACGGTGCAGCGGCGGTCAGCCCGGGTACGTCGCACGCGGTCGCTGGTGGTCGTCGCGTCATTGTGGGCCGCTAGCTGGGTCGTGCTCGCCAGCGCGTGGTGGCTTCCGGCCGGCGCGCGGCCGGCGGTGGCGATCGTTTACTCGATCATCTTCGCCGCGGGTGAGATGTTCTTCGCGCCGACGATCCCGTCACTGGTCAACGACATCGCGCCCGAGCGGCTGCGCGGTCGCGCCAACGCGGCCAGCTCGCTGTGCTGGACGGGCGCGAGTGTCGTCGGACCGGTCCTCGCCGGCGCGATGATCGGCGCCGGCGCGTCGATCGCCTGGCTAGTCGTCCTCATCGCCGGGTGCGCCGGCGCCGCTCTGCTGGCCCTTCACCTGGAGCGCATCGTGCCCGCGGACGCCAACCTCCCGCCCGAGCCCGACGACGGCCTGCAAATCGTGCTGCCGGAGACGACTGCGCGCGTGTGACGCGCCGCCGGTCTGGCGCCTCTCCTCGAAGGGTGCGCCAGACTGATCGCGATGACTGACGACGGGACCGTCAGCTGGCCGGGACGACCGACGCCGCTCGGCGCGAGCTGGGACGGCGAGGGCACGAACTTCGCGCTCTGGGCACCCGCCGCGGAAAGCGTCGACCTCTGCCTCTACGACGACACCGGCGCGGAGCACCGCATCGCACTCGACGAGGTGACCTACCACATCTGGCACGGTTACGTACCGCGCGTCGGACCGCGCCAGCGCTACGGCTTCCGGGTGGACGGCCCCTTCGACCCGGACCGTGGCGCGCGGTGGAACCCGAGCAAGCTTCTCGCTGATCCCTACGCTCGCGCGTTCGACGGCGAGTTCGCGGCCGACGACGCGGTCTTCGGCTATCCGCCGGGCCGCGACGACACGTTCCAGGACCACCGCGACTCGGCGCCCTACGTGCCGAAGTCAGTCGTCGTGCACGACGTCTTCCCGTGGGGTGAGGACCATCACCGGCCGCACACCGCCTGGGCCGACACCGTCATCTACGAGCTGCACGTGCGTGGGTTCACGATGCGGCATCCCGACGTGCCACCGGGACTGCGTGGCACCTACGCCGGCCTCGCCCATCCAGCATCGCTCGAGCACCTCACCAAGCTCGGGGTGACGGCCGTCGAGCTGATGCCGGTGCACCATTTCGTCAGCGAGCCGGCGTTGCTGCGCCGCGGCTCCGGCAACTACTGGGGCTACAACACGCTCGGCTACTTCGCGCCGCACGCGGCGTACTCATCATCGGGCACCCGTGGCGAGCAGGTGCGCGAGTTCAAGGCGATGGTCCGTGCGCTGCATGCCGCCGGCATCGAGGTCATCCTCGACGTCGTCTACAACCACACGGCCGAAGGTGACGAGAACGGACCGACGCTCGCCTACCGCGGCATCGACAATCCGACCTACTACCGGCTCCGCGACGACGACCCGCGCTACTACCGCGACTACACCGGCACTGGCAACACGCTGAACGCGCAGCAGCCGCACGTGCTGCAGCTCATCATGGACTCGCTCCGCTACTGGGTCACCGAGATGCACGTCGACGGTTTTCGCTTCGACCTCGCGGCAGCTCTCGCCCGTTCCTTCCACGACGTCGACAAGCTCTCAGCCTTCTTCGACGTGATCCAGCAGGACCCGGTGCTGTCGCAGGTGAAGCTGATCGCGGAGCCGTGGGACCTGGGTCCGGGCGGCTACCAGGTGGGCGAGTTTCCGCCGCTCTGGACGGAGTGGAACGGGAAGTTCCGCGACTCGGTGCGCGACTTCTGGCGCGGGGCGGAGACCGGTGTGGCCGAGCTCGGCTACCGGCTCACCGGCTCGAGCGACCTCTACCAGGACGACGGCCGCCGGCCCTACGCATCGATCAACTTCGTCACGTGCCACGACGGCTTCACCCTTCGCGACCTCGTCTCCTACAACGACAAGCACAACGAAGCGAACGGCGAGGGCAACCGCGACGGCAACGACGACAACCGCTCGTGGAACTGCGGCGTCGAAGGCGACACCGACGACGCCGACATCCTCGCGCTGCGCAACCGACAGATGAGCAACTTCCTGGCGACGCTGCTCCTCGCCACCGGCGTGCCGATGCTGCGGATGGGCGACGAGCTCGGCCACACGCAACGCGGCAACAACAATGCCTACTGCCAGGACAACGAGGTGTCCTGGCTCGACTGGACGAGCCGCGACGCGACACCACCGGCGTACGGCGCGCACACGGCCCTTGTCAGCAGGCTGATCGCGTTGCGCCGGAAGCACCCGGTCTTCCGGCAGCGCGCGTTCTTCCAGGGGCGGCCGGTCGGCGCGGACGGCGTCAAGGACCTCGCGTGGTTCACCCCGGCCGGTGTCGAGATGAGCGACGAGGACTGGCACGCACCGACCGCACGCACGCTCGGCATGTACCTGTCCGGGCAGGGCATCCGCACCCGGGGTCCGCGCGGCGAGCGCATCACCGACGACTCGTTCCTGCTCCTGCTGCACGCCGGGCCGGACCCGGTGGTGTTCCGGCTGCCTGCGGAGCCCTGGGCGCAGCGCTACGCGGTCGAACTCGACACCGGCGATGCCCGCGGCTCCGACGGGGCGCTGTCGGCCGGCGACGAGATCCCGATGACGCCACGGTCCGCGGTGCTGCTGCGCGCGTTGTCCTGATTGGTGCACAATTGCGGTGTCTCCCCGTCACCTCTGCTTTGCCGTTGCGTTAGAGAGTCCGTGAACAGTCGCTTCCGCTCGCGCGTGCTCACCTGGTCGGCCGTGCTCGCGTCGACAGCCGCGCTCGCCGTTCCGGCGACCGCCGGGTCCTCCGCCGCTGGACGCCACTCGTCGCCCTCGGGGCTTCCGGCGCTCGATTGGAGCGGCCGGGCATGGCTCCCCCGCGGTCCGTTCGGCGGCACCGGGCCCTACCACACGACGTACAACCCGCTGCCCAACTCCGTCTTCGTCGACGCCGCCGACCACCTGCACCTCGGCCTCACCCAGATGAACGGTCAGTGGACCGGCTGCGAGATCGAGACGGTCGACACCTCGTTCGGTTACGGCAGCTACACGTTCGTCGTCGAGACTCCGATCAGCGCCATGGACCCCAACGTCGTCTTCGGCATGTTCACCCGTGACTCGCTTCCGCCGGACGTCACCGGCTACGAGCGGCCCGGCCCGGGCGACGATCCCCGCTACACGGGCCACGCGGAGACCGACCTCGAGGTCGGGCCGAGGATCTGGCGCAAGGGCGGCACCCGGTGGCCGACCAAGTTCAACGCGCAGTACGTCGTCCAGCCGTGGTCTCGCGCCGGCCACACGATGCGTATCAACCTGCCGACGCAGACCACTTACACGCTGCGTTTCGTGTGGGGCCCGAACTCAACGACGTTCTCCGCGTGGCGCGGCACGGCCGCGATCGGGCGGCCGGTGTCGACGTGGACGTCGCACTTCTCCAACGGCTCACCAAAGCCGGGCACGCAGGTGCTGCTCGACGCGTGGCTCATCAACCGCCGTCCGCCGGCCCGCGGAGTGCCGTCCGAGATCGTCGTCGACTCGTTCACCTACAAGCCGACGGCCTGACCTCTAGACGGTGACGTAGTTCGTCGACTCGACGGGCAGCGCGATCAACCCCAGCTCGGCGCGGGACGCCAGCGCCGGGTTGTCCGGAAGCACCCGCACGGTGTAGCCGAACGGGCCGCGGCGTTCGAGCGGCACGGCACCTTCGTAACGCCATGCCCCGTCGACGTTGTCGACGCGGGTGAGCTCCACGTAGTCCGGGTCGCGAAGCTCGTCCTCCTCGTCGACCTGACCGAAGGCGACCTGGACGCTGACGTCGGCCGGGTCGAGCCGGCCGAGCTCCACCAGCGCCCGCACATCGAGCTGCTGGCCGAGCTCCGGCGAGTCGCCGACGCCACTGGACTCGACGTGCGTGACGCGCACGTCGGACCAGCCGTCGCGGATGCGCCGGGTCCACGCAGCCAGCTCGCGCGCGGCGGCGAAGCCGTCCTTCGCCATCGCGCGCGACGACTGCACGGCCGGGGAGTAGAGCTCGACGACGTAGTCGCGGACCATCCGGCTGGCGAGCACCTGCGGGCCGAGCGACTGCAGCGTGTGCCGGACCATTTCGATCCACCGGCGGGGCAGCCGGCTGCCGTCGACGTCGTAGAACCGCATGCGCACCTGGTTCTCGAGCAGGTCGTAGAGCGCGTTGGCTTCCTGGTCGTCGCGGACATCCGGGTCGGTGCCCTCGGCCGCGGACGGAATCGCCCAACCGTTGGCCCCGTCGTACATCTCGTCCCACCAACCGTCGCGGATCGACAGGTTGAGACCGCCGTTGAGCGCCGACTTCATGCCGCTCGTGCCGCACGCCTCGAGCGGGCGGAGCGGGTTGTTCAGCCAGACGTCGCAGCCGTGGTAGAGGTAGCGCGCCATGCCGATGTCGTAGTCCGGCAGGAACACCAGGCGGTGCCGAACGCGCGGGTCGTCGCTGAACCGCACCATCTGCTGGACGAGCGCCTTGCCGCCGTCGTCCGCCGGGTGCGACTTGCCGGCGATGACCATCTGCACCGGCCGGTCGGGGTCGAGCAGGATGCGTGCGAGCCGTTCGGGATCGCGAAGCATGAGGGTGAGCCGCTTGTACGACGGCACCCGCCGCGCGAAGCCGATCGTGAGGACGTCCGGGTCGAAGACGTCGTCGATCCAGCCGAGGCCTGCCTCCGACGCGCCGCGTTGCAGCCAGGACTGGCGCAGCCGACGGCGCACCTCCTCGACGAGCTGGCCGCGCAGCTGACGCCGGGTGGCCCAGACCGCCTCGTCGCTGACTTTGGCGATGCCCTCCCAGCCCTGCGCCTCCTCGACGAGCTCGCGACCGATGGTGCGCGCCGCGAGGTCCATCACCTCACGCGCAACCCAGGTCGGCGCGTGGACACCGTTGGTGATGCTGCTGATCGGCACATCGCCCGCGTCGAATCCGGGCCAGAGGTCACCGAACATCTCGCGGCTGACCTGACCGTGCAGCTTGCTGACGCCGTTGGCGCGCTGGGCCAGACGCAGGCCCATGTGCGCCATGTTGAAGACGTCGGGGTCCTCCTCTGCGCCGAGCCCGACGATGCGGTCGACCGGCACACCCTTGCAGGCGTTGTCGCCGCCGAAGTGATGCTCGATGAGCTCGAGCGGAAAGCGATCGATGCCGGCGGGCACCGGGGTGTGCGTCGTGAAAACCGTGCCGGCGCGGACAGCGGCAAGCGCTTCGTCGA
The DNA here is from genome assembly GCA_019246495.1 of Frankiales bacterium. Classification (GTDB taxonomy): domain Bacteria; phylum Actinomycetota; class Actinomycetes; order JAFAQI01; family JAFAQI01; genus JAFAQI01. Next base: position 8,092 of record JAFAQI010000157.1, read on the forward strand.
CGTCGAGACCTTGTTCCTCGGTGAGCTCACGGATCCGCTCGAGGCCGAGGAAGCCGGCGTGGCCCTCGTTGGTGTGGAAGACCTCGGGCTCGGCGTGTCCGGTGATGGCGCAGAACGCGCGCACCGCGCGGACGCCACCGATGCCGAGCAGCATCTCCTGGAGCAGGCGGTGGTCGGTGCCGCCGCCGTAGAGCCGGTCGGTGACCTCGCGCTCGGGCGGCGCGTTGTCCTCGATGTCGGAGTCGAGCATGAGCAACGGCACGCGCCCGACCTGTGCCCGCCAGATCTGCGCGCGCAGGACACGATCGTCCGGCAAGCCGACGGCGACGCGCACGGGCGGCCCGTCCGGCCGCCCGTCGTCGGTCGGCTCGCGGAGCAGTGTCAGCGGCAGCCCATACGGATCGAGCGGCGGATAGCGCTCCTGCTGCCAGCCGTCGGGGCTCAGGCTCTGGTTGAAGTAGCCGCGGCGGTAGAGCAGGCCGACCCCGATGATCGGTACGCCGAGGTCGCTCGCCGCCTTGAGGTGGTCGCCGGCGAGGATGCCGAGCCCGCCGGAGTACTGCGGAAGCACCTCCGTGATGCCGAACTCCGGTGAGAAGTAGGCGATCGCGGCGGGTGCATCGGCGAGCGACTGATACCAGCGCGGCTGCGTGAGGTAGTCCTGCAGGTCGTCGTACATGTCCGACAGGCGGCGCAGGAACTTGCGATCCTTCGCCAGCGCGGCCATGCGGTCGGCGTTGACCTCACCCAGCAGGCGAACCGGGTCGTGCCCGACCGCCGCCCAGGTGTCGGGGTCGACGGACTCGAACAGGTCGAGCGAGTCGGGATGCCATGACCACCGCAGGTTGATGACCAGGTCGTCCAGCGGCAGCAACGGCTCGGGCAAGGCGCTGCGCACGGTGAAGCGGCGGAGGGCTCTCACCCGCGCGACCTTACCGATCCCGCCTGGCCCGCGGGCGGGCTGTTCGGCCCCGACGCGGCTGGGTAGGTTCGCGTCGATGATCGGACGCATTCCCATCACCGACGTCCGCCCGACCGTCGACTGCGGCGGCCGGCCGGTCAAAGCCGCTGTCGGCGAGACGATCACCGTGACCGCGACCGTGTTCCGCGAGGGGCACGACGCCGTCGCGGCGGACGTCGTCCTCGTCGGCCCGGACGGCAAGTCGCGACCCTTCAACCGGATGCGCAAGCTGCCGGACGAAGGCGGGACCGACCGCTGGGCGACCGAGATCTACGTCGACAGCGAAGGAGACTGGCGCTACCACGTCGAGGCGTGGAGCGACCCGATCGGAACGTGGCGGCACGACGCCGAGATCAAGGTGCCGCTCGGCCAGGACGTCGACCTCGTCTGCGAAGAGGGCGCCCGGCTCCTCGAGCGTGCGGCCGCCGCCGTTCCGAAGGCGAGCCGCTCCGCGGTCACGAAGGCGATCACGGCGTTGCGCGACGCGGACCGCTCGCCGGAGGATCGCATCGGGCCAGCCCTCGACGCCGACGTCACCGCAGTCGTCGATGCCCATCCCGTGCGAGACCTCGTCACCGCATCGGACCCGATCACGATCCGCGTCGAACGCGAACGCGCCCGCTTCTCCGCGTGGTACGAGTTTTTCCCCCGCTCCGAAGGAGCGCAAGTCGAGCAGGGCAGTGAAGGAGCCGTTGTCCCCGCAGAGGGCGAGGCCAACGGCGCGCCGCGTTCGGGCACCCTGCGTACGTCGGCGAAACGCCTGCCTGCCGTCGCCGCGATGGGTTTCGACGTCGTCTACCTGCCGCCCATCCACCCGATCGGCACGGCATTCCGCAAGGGGCCGAACACCGCCGAGTTCCCCGGCGGCAACCCGAACGACGTCGGCCCGCACGACCCTGGCAGCCCGTGGGCGATCGGCTCGGCCGACGGCGGCCACGACGCGATCCATCCGGACCTCGGCACGATCGAGGACTTCGACGCGTTCGTCGCCGAGGCCGAGGCGAACGGGCTCGAGGTCGCGCTCGACCTCGCCCTCCAGTGCTCGCCGGACCACCCGTGGGTCACCGAGCACCCTGAGTGGTTCACCGTCCGCGCCGACGGCACCATCGCCTACGCCGAGAACCCGCCGAAGAAGTACCAGGACATCTATCCGCTCAACTTCGACAACGACTTCGACGGCTTGTCCCGCGCGGTGCTCGACGTCGTCAACCACTGGATCGACCACGGAGTGCGGATCTTCCGGGTCGACAACCCGCACACCAAGCCGGTGCGCTTCTGGGAGTGGCTCATCGCCACCGTGCACGAGACGCACCCTGACGTGATCTGGCTCGCGGAAGCCTTCACCAAGCCGCCGATGATGCACCTGCTCGGCAAGATCGGCTTCACGCAGTCCTACACCTACTTCACCTGGCGCAACGAGCGGTGGGAGCTCGAGGAGTACCTGACCGAGCTGTCCCGCGAGACGGTCGACTTCCTGCGTCCCAACTTCTTCGTCAACACGCCGGACATCCTTCACGCCTTCTTGCAGTACGGCGGCCCGCCGGCGTTCAAGATCCGCGCCGTGCTCGCCGCGACGATGTCGCCGTCGTGGGGCGTCTACTCCGGCTTCGAGCTGTTCGAGCACGTCGCCGTACGGCCGGGCAGCGAGGAGTACCGCGAGTCGGAGAAGTACTCCTATCGGCCGCGGGACTGGGCCGCCGCCGAAGCCGAAGGTCGCAGCCTCGCGCCCTATCTGACCCGGCTCAACGAGATCCGGCGCGCGCACCCCGCGCTGCGCCAGCTCCGCAACCTGCGCTGGCACTATCCGGACAGCGAGCAGATCATCGCGTTCTCCAAGCGCGACGAGACGCCGGGCGGTGCCGGCGAGACCGTCCTCGTCGTCGTCAATCTCGACCCGCACAGCGTCCGCGAGTCGACCGTGTGGATCGACGTGAACGCTCTGGGT
>JAFAQI010000165.1 GCA_019246495.1 Frankiales bacterium
GGGGACTGCCGCCGTCGTTCGTCATCGTCGGACCATACGACGGTCGCTCAGTCGCGCGCGCAGGTGCGGCAGCGACCGCTGATCTCGAGGGTATGGCTGTCCACCGCGAACTCGTGCGTTGCCGCCACCTGCCGCACCCAGCGCTCAAGTGCCGGCGCTTCGACCTCGACCGCCGTGCCGCACGACGTGCACACGAGGTGATGGTGATGGCGGTCGGATCCGCATCGGCGATACGTCGCCTCCCCGGACGGCGTTCGCAGCACGTCGACCTCGCCTGCGTCGGCGAGCGCCTGAAGTGCGCGATAGACGCTAGTGAGGCCCACACCCTCCCCGGCACCGCGAAGCTGCGCGTGCAGATCCTGCGCGGAGACAAACGGTCCCTCGGCCGCCAGTGCCGCGAGCACGGCTCGCTGCGCGCGCGTCACGCCCGCTCCGTGCGCGTCATGCCCGTTGCGTACGCGCGTCATGGCAGCGCCGCGGTGACGCCGTACATTGCGCCGACGCCGGCCACCGTGAGCGCGAGCGTGGCGAGCGACGGATGGTCGGCGTGCGCCTCGGGCAGGATGTCGCTGGCCCCGATGTAGAGCAGGAAGCCGGCGAACACACCGAGATAGATGAGCAGGCCACGGTCCGGCACCGTGAACAAGAGCGTCAGCGCTGCGCCGGCCAGCGGCGCGACGGAGTCGACCACCAGGAGCGCGAGCGCTCGCCGCCGCGGGTTGCCGTGCGCAAGCATCAACGAAACCGTGTTGAGCCCGTCGGCGAAGTCGTGCCCGATGACAGCGATCGCCACCGCGACGCCGACGTCGCTACTGACCTGAAACGCAAGCCCGATCGCGATGCCGTCGGTGAGGCTGTGCCCCGACAACGCAAGCGCCGACGCAAGGCCAACCGTCGGATGATGGTGTCCGGCGTACTCATGCTCGTGCGCGTCGTGCACGAGCAGCCACTTCTCAACCGCGTGAAACCCGAGGAACCCGAGGGCAAGCGCGATCATCGCGGACTTGAAGCCGAGCCCGGTCGAATGGCTCAGGTCCGAGATCTCCGGCAGTACGTCGAACGCAACAACGCCGACGATGACACCCGCCGTGAAGCCAAGGATCAAATGCAGATGGTCGCGGTGCCGCAACGCGAACAGGCCGCCGAGACCCGTCGACAGCACGGTGCAGCAGGCAAGCAGCACGGCCATTGCCGCACGCTAACAGCAATGAAAACCGTTTTCAATCGAACGGTGCCGGGGTCCGCCGGGCGCGGCAGCGGCATAGGTCGAATCTGCGGAGGGAGCGCAGCGAGCGAAGCAGACTTCGGCCCTTAGCCGCAGAGCGCTTGGCGGACTCCGGCCACGTCGCTAAGTCAGGTAGTAGTGCGGGTTGTCTCGCTGGTGGTGGTCGTCGTGCTCTTCGGATACGGATCGTTCACGCTGTCACCACCGGACAGCGTCTCCCAGTTGCCGTTGCCGCACGAGGGGCACGGCGGCAGATGCTTGGTCGACTGCACCGAGAGGTCGTACTGGCACTGCGTGCATCGGTAAGTGCCGGCGGAGACGTCGCTACCGGCCGGGACGGGGTCAGCCATCGTCGTTCGCTCCTTCATCGTCGTGGGGGATGTCTTAGGTGTGCCCGGCCACTCGCGGGGCTATTCGGTTTGTCCCGGCCTGGGTAGAGTTCCCGAGTGCCTTTGATGTCGCCGACAGACTCGATGTTCCTCATCCCCGAGTCGCGTGAGCAGCCCATGCACGTCGGCTCGCTCCAGCTGTTCGAGCTGCCGCCGGGCGCCGACCGCAGCCTGATCCGCGAGACCTACGAGCAGCTGGTGCAGGACGACGACATCGCGCCGTTGTTCCGCAAGCGGCCCTACCGCTCGCTCGCGACGCTCGGCCAGTGGGCGTGGGAGGACGACCCCGATGTCGACCTCGAGCACCACGTCCGGCACTCCGCGTTGCCCGAGCCCGGTCGCGTCCGGGAGCTGCTCGCACTCGCGTCGCGGTTGCACGGCACGTTGCTCGACCGGCAGCGGCCGCTGTGGGAGATGCATGTCATCGAGGGCCTCGAAGGCAACCGCTTCGCTGTCTACACGA
>JAFAQI010000173.1 GCA_019246495.1 Frankiales bacterium
TCGGCGATGTGCTCGACGATCGCCTCGACCTGCTCGTCCTGGTAGCCGAGCTTGGTCAGCGCCCGCGGCACGGTGAGGTTGACGATCTGCATCGAGCCGCCGCCAACGAGCTTCTTGAACTTCACCAACGCGAGGTCCGGCTCGAGCCCGGTCGTGTCACAGTCCATCATCAAGCCGATGGTCCCCGTGGGTGCGATCACCGAGGCCTGCGAGTTGCGCCAGCCGTTCTTCTCGCCGATCGCGTTGCCTTCCTGCCATGCCTTGGTCGCGAAGTGCAGCACCCGCGCCGCGTCGGCGTCGACCGGACGTACGGCGTCGTTCGCCGCGGCATGCTTGCGCATGACCCGCTTGTGCGCCTCGGCGTTGCGCGCATAGCCGTCGTACGGCCCGACGACACCCGCGAGCTCGGCCGACCGCTTGTACGCCGTACCTGTCATGAGTGACGTGATCGCCGCGGCCAGCGAACGACCGCCGTCCGAGTCGTAGGCGTGACCGGTGGCCATGAGCAGCGCGCCGAGGTTGGCGTAGCCGATGCCGAGCTGGCGGTAGGCGCGGGTCGTCTCACCGATCGCCTCGGTCGGGAAGTCGGCGAAGCAGATGGAGATGTCCATCGCGGTGATGATGAACTCGACCGCCTTGGCGAACATCGGTGCGTCGAACGTGTCGTCGTCCTTGAGGAACTTCATCAGGTTGAGCGACGCGAGGTTGCACGACGAGTTGTCGAGGTGCATGTATTCGCTGCACGGGTTGGACGCAGTGATGCGGCCCGACTCGGGACAGGTGTGCCAGTCGTTGATCGTGCCGTCGTACTGGATGCCGGGGTCGGCACACTCCCACGCCGCCTGCGCCATCTTGCGGAACAGGTCCTTGGCGTCGACCGTCTCGATGACTTCACCGGTCTTGCGGCCGCGCAGGCCGAACTCCTTGCCCTCCTCGACCGCGCGCATGAACTCGTCGTTGACCCGGACCGAGTTGTTGGCGTTCTGGTATTGCACGGACACGATGTCCTTGCCGCCGAGGTCCATGTCGAAGCCTGCGTCACGAAGCGCGCGGATCTTGTCCTCCTCGCGCGCCTTCGTCTCGATGAACTCCTCGATGTCAGGGTGGTCGACGTCGAGGATGACCATCTTGGCCGCGCGACGGGTGGCGCCGCCGGACTTGATCGTGCCGGCGGAGGCATCGGCGCCGCGCATGAACGACACCGGCCCGCTCGCGGTGCCGCCGCTGGACAGCAGCTCCTTGGACGAGCGCAGCCGGGACAGGTTGAGCCCGGCCCCCGAGCCGCCCTTGAAGATCAGGCCTTCCTCGCGGTACCAGTTCAGGATCGAGTCCATCGTGTCGTCGACCGCGAGGATGAAGCACGCCGAGACCTGCTGCGGGGACTGCGTGCCGACGTTGAACCAGACCGGCGAGTTGAAGCTGAACACCTGGTGCAGCAGCATCCAGGTGAGCTCGTGCTCGAAGATCTCGGCGTCCTCGGCGGTCGAGAAGTAGCCGTGCTCCTCCCCGGCGCGCCGGTAGGTCAGGACGACCCGGTCGATGAGCTGGCGGAGGCTGGTCTCGCGCTGCGGCGTGCCGACCGCGCCCCGGAAGTACTTCGTCGTGACGATGTTGGTCGCGTTGACCGACCAGAAGTCGGGGAACTCGACGCCACGCTGCTCGAAGTTGATCGAGCCGTCGCGCCAGTTGGTCATCACGACGTCGCGGCGCTCCCACGTCACCTCGTCGTAGGGGTGCACGCCGGGACGGGTGTAGACCCGCTCGAGCCGCAGTCGCTGGCCGCGCCCGGCGGACTGCCGCCGCGACGTCGTGCCCCGCTGCCCGTTCGCGCCGCCCGTCGGCCCGCTCACCGTCTCCGTCATGAACCCTCTCCCCGATCCCGTGAAGTACAACGTCTGGGTGACCGCGATTCGTCCGCGATCTGCTGGTTTTCGCGCTTGCCGTGCTGTGCGTTGCGCCAGGTGGTACGGCGCCGCCCCCGGGTCTTTGTGCGCCGCGTCGAAGGAGGTCAGACGGGCGCCGGAGCCGCGTGCACCGGGGGCGGCGCCGGGTCGTGGGCGCCCGCGTACTTCGCGACGAGCGCGATCTCGTCGTCGCCGGTGACGGCCAAGGTCGCGGCCGCCTGGTGGGCCCGCAGCTCGCCGATCTCGGCCTCGAAGTCGGCCAGCGACGTGAACGAGCGGTAGACCGACGCGAAGCGCATGTAGGCGACCTCGTCGAGGTCGCGCAGCGGCCCGAGGATCGCGAGGCCGATGTCGTGCGCCGGCACCTCCGCGCAGCCACTCGCCCGCACGGCCTCCTCGACCTGCTGGGCGAGCAGCGCCAGCTCGTCCTCGCTCACCGGCCGGCCGGAGCAGGCCTTGCGCACGCCGCTGACGACCTTGGACCGGCTGAACGGCTCGGTCGCTCCGGAACGCTTGACGACGGCCAGGGCCGGCGTCTCGACGGTGGTGAACCGCCGACCGCAGGACGGGCAGGACCGCCGACGGCGGATCGCGCCGCCGTCGTCGTAGTCCCGGGAGTCGACGACGCGGGAGTCCGGATGGCGGCAGAACGGACAGTGCACCCCGGCCTCCTCAACGCCCCGGCTCCCCGGCGCGAACCGGGGTGCCTGTGGATCTGTGGACAGCCTGTGCCACAACCTGTGGATCAAACTACACCGGTGTAACACAAGATGTTGGGGGCTGAACGTAGGGGGATCCGGAGGTCGACGCAAGCAATTCCGCGATCTCGTCCGGCGTGTCGTGACATCGGATTCCGCTTGCAGAAGTTCGCGCAGGTCAGCGGCTCGGGCGGCCCCGGAAGGCCCCGGGCCCGGTCAGCCCGCGGGCGGGACCCGCAGCTGCTGGCCGCCGAAGACCTGCGGCCCGGCCAGGTGGTTGGCCTGCTCGATCTCGGTCACGATGAGCCGCGGGTCGGCGTGCGGGGCCACGCGGACGGCCACCTGCCACAGGCTCTCGCCGGGCTGGACGGTGACCGTGCGCTGAGCCGGCCGGCTTCCGGGCCCGGCCGCCTGGCTCGAACCGAGCAGCGAGGACCCCAGGACGGCGCTGACGAGCGCGGCGAGGACGACGGCGAGCCGACCCCGGCGGGTCAGCCGGAGCGCAGAGCCGGCGGAAACCCGGCGGACGGGGCCCGAAGCGGGAAAACGAGCGATGGTTGCGGTGGTCACGGCCTCTCACCTGTCCTTCGTGGAGCGAACACGCGTTCGATCGAACG
>JAFAQI010000178.1 GCA_019246495.1 Frankiales bacterium
GCAAGGTGGTGCCGATCTGGCACCAGATCAGCAGCAAGGACAATGCCTCGACGTCTGCTGAGGCCACCTGCCAGGCATGGACGCGGGACCACAAGGTGTTCGTGCTGAGCGGCGGCAACTTCAGCGGCGCCGGGACGCTGATGGACGAGTGCACCAAGCACGAGGGCGGCATCGAGCTCGTCCCCGGATCCATCACCATGCAGACAACTGCGGTCGAGGCGCACTATCCAGCGACGTTCGACCTCAACGGCTTGAGCAACGACCGGGCGATGCGTTACACGATCGCGGGGCTGTCGCAGCTCGGCTACTTCGGCACCGGCGCTCGGGTGGGTGTCGTCACCTGGGATGACCCCTACTACCACTACGGCGTCAGCCATGACGCCTTGCCGGCGCTGGCCGCGCTCGGCCAACACAACGTGCCGGTTGCCTATGTCAAATCACCGTCGTCGTACGGCGACCTCGCCGCCACCAGCGCGGCGGTCAGCAGCGCCGTCTTGAGCTTCAGCACCAAGGTGGATCACGTCATCCTGTTCGACGGCGCCTCGGGCGTTGCCGGTGGCGGCATCCTCACGCTGGAGTGGATGCAGCAGGCGCACTCGCAGCACTATCGGCCGCGTTACGGTCTCAACTCCGGCAGCGGTTTCAACGCGCTTGCCAGTGACCTCCCGGCGGACCAGCTGGCGAACAGCGAGGGGGTCGGGTGGATGCCCGCGCTTGAGCAGACGAGCCAGGACTTCAACGCGATGCCGAAGCCGGCGCAGGCGAAGCTGTGCCTGCAAATCATGAACAATGCTGGACAGCGCGCGAGCTCAGCCAACGCCGTCGCCAACCAGCTGGGGATCTGCGACTACTACTTCCTGTTGAAGGAGGCGCTCGACCCCATTCAGGGACCGCTAAACCAGCAGACCGCGGTCACCGCCCTCGACGCGATCGGCACGCAGCACCAGTCGCTGGTCAACTTCGGCGCGAAGATTGATCCGCAGCGGCGGGACTTGCCCTACCTGGTCCGCAACATGACCTTCCAGCACGGATGCGGGTGCTTCCGCTACACCGGCCGTGTCTACAACCCCGAATCGAGCTGACCATGCGCGAGCTGGTCTGGACCGGCTTCATGTCCCTGGATGGTGTGGTCGACTCTCCCGGCGGCACGGTGGAAGGACACCGCAGCGGTGGCTGGGTGCGGTCGCACGAGTTCGTGCCCGAGGCCTTCTCGCTCAAAGGCGAGGAGCTGGCGGACACCTCGGCGCTGATGTTCGGTCGCCGCAGTTATGAAGCCTTCGCCCCCGTCTGGCGAGACTCGGAGGATCACGCGGCGTACAAGGAACTCCCGAAGTACGTGGTCTCGACCAGCCTCGAACCCGGCGCGCTGGTGGACGGCTGGGGACCGACCTCGATCGTTCGCTCCACGGAGGACGTTGCCGCTCTCAAGTCCGGCGACGGTGGTGCCATCTTCATTCACGGAAGCGCGGAACTCGCCCGACGACTGTCCGAGGCTGACCTCATCGACCGCTACAACCTTCTCGTGTTTCCGGTGCTCTTGGGGGCCGGAAAGAGCGTCTTCGCCGCGTCGGATCGCGAGAAGCAGACCCTGTCACTCCGCGAATGCGCGTCGTACTCGAACGGCGTCGTGAAGATGGTCTACGAGGTCGTTCGGTAAGCCGTCGTCTTCCTCGCCGGCTTCGGATCACTTACCGGCGGTGGTCGGAGCGCCCGTGGCGCGGCCTTCGCTTCGTCAGTAGGTACCTCGTGTCCAGGAGTCCAAGAGACACGAACACGACAGCGGCCAGCGCGACAGCGACGGGCCAGCGATAGCCGCTGGGCAGCCCCTTCGCCAGGCCGAGTACGAGCCGGGCAAGGAGACCCGAAACTGACGCGTAGAACCACCCCGGGCGATTGCGCCGTTGGCGGCGCGCCGCCCGAACGTCTTCGATCCAGCCGAGGCGACGGCCTTGATGTCTCGGCACACTCGAATTATCCGCATGCGGCGGAGCTCAGACGGTGGCGATGTCGTCGAGCGGATCGATCGGCGTGAGGTCGCCGGGCGACTGGCGGGCGTACTGGTGGGGGTAGAGCTCGGCGTAGAGGCCATCCGCCTCGAGCAGCGCCTCGTGCGTCCCGCACTCGACCACCCGGCCGTCGTCCACAACGAGGATCTGGTCGGCATCCCGCACCGTCGATAGTCGGTGCGCGATGACGAGCGAGGTCCGGCCGACCAGCGCGGTCCGCAGCGCCCGCTGAACAGCCGCCTCCGACTCGCTGTCAAGGTGCGCTGTCGCCTCGTCCAGTACGACGATCGACGGCGCCTTCAGCAGCAGCCGGGCGATCGCCAACCGCTGCTTCTCGCCACCGGACATCCGGTAGCCGCGGTCGCCGACCACCGTGTCGAGGCCGTCCGGCAGCTCGCGGACCAGCTCACCGATCGCCGCCGCATCGACGGCCTGCCACAGCTCATCCTCGGACGCGTCCGGTCGCGCGTAGAGCAGGTTGGAGCGAATCGTCTCGTGGAACATGTGCGCGTCCTGCGTGACGACACCGACAGTTCCGAGCAATGACGACAACGACACGTCCCGGACGTCGTGCCCGCCGACGCGGACGGCACCGCCCTGCACGTCGTACATGCGGGTCACGAGCTGCGAGATCGTCGTCTTGCCGGCGCCGGACGGGCCGACCAGCGCGACCAACTGTCCCGGCTCCGCGCGGAACGACACGTCGTGCAGGACCTGCTTCTCCGGCGCGTTGTCCAGGGTGGCGACCGACTCCAATGACGCGAGCGAGACCTCCGCCGCCGTCGGGTAGCGGAACTGCACGTGGTCGAACTCGATCGTCGCCTGGTCACCGAGCTTCGCCGGCAGCTCGATCGCGTCCGGCTTGTCCTCGATCATCGGCGGAAGGTCGAGCACCTCGAAGACGCGGTCGAATGACACCAGTGCGGTCATCACGTCCACCTGCACGTTGGACAGCGCCGTGATGGGGCCGTAGAGGCGGTTGAGGTACGCCGCCAACGCGACGACCGTGCCGATCAGCCGCGGGTCGGACGCCGCCTGGTAACCACCCATGCCATAGACGAGCGCAGTGCCGAGCGCAGCGACCAACGTGAAGCAGACGAACAGCACGCGGGCGAAGATCGCCTGCTGGACGCCGATGTCCGCAACCCGCCGCGCCTTCACGCGGAACATCTGGTCTTCGTCAGCCGGCCGGCCGAACAGTTTCACCAGCAGCGCACCGGCGACGTTGAACCGCTCGGTCATCTGCGTCGACATCTCCGCGTTGAGCGCATAAGCCTCGCGGGTCAGCGACTGGAGCCGCTTCGACATCAGCCGGGCCGGGATGATGAAGAGCGGCACCATCGCAAGAGCCAGCAGCGTGATCTGCCACGACAACACCAGCATCGCGACAAGCACCAGCGTCACGCTGATGACATTGCTGACGACGTTGGACAGCGTGCCGGTGAAGGCCTGCTGCGCACCCAGCACGTCGTTGTTGATCCGGCTGATCAGCGCGCCGGTGCGAGTGCGGGTGAAGAACGCGAGCGGCATCCGCTGAATGTGCGCGAAGACCGACGAGCGCATGTCATAGATGAGGCCCTCACCGATGCGCGCGGAGAAGAACCGGTTGCCAAGGTTGATCGCCCCGTCGAGCACCGCCAGCGCCGCGATCAGGATGGCGAGCCCGATCACGAGTCCGCGGCGGTGGTCCTGGATGCCGTTCTCGATGATCGCCTTGTAGATGAGCGGGTTGGCCGCGCCGATCACGGCGTCGAGGACGACCAGAACGAGGAACCACACCAGCTGGCGCTTGTAGGGCGCGGCGAACCGGGCGATGCGCTTGATCGTGCCCGGCGGCAACCGCTTCTCGGTGACCGAGGAGTCGCGCCGGAACGAGTGCATCACCTGCCACCCGGCCGGCCCACCCATCGACATCCGCTCACTACCTCTCCGCTGACAGAACTCCGTCCATCCGAACACGCCCCGGCGACGATTCCTTCCGCGGTGGTCGAATTCGATGATCGACAACCGGATTTTCCGGGTACGACGGCAGCCAACGGGCTCGCGTCGGGGCGAGCCGCACACGGAGGTCAGCGATGGCCAGGTCTCGGCTGCGCCGCGACGTCGGGTTCTGGGGCCTGACGTTCATCTCACTCGGCTCGATCATCGGATCAGGCTGGCTGCTCGGCGGGCTGACCGCCGCACAAGCGGCCGGCCCCGCATCGCTGATCTCCTGGATCGCGGCCGGCCTCTTCCTGTCCCTGCTCGCTCTCGTGCACGCCGAGCTCGGCGCGGCCTACCCGGTGACCGGGGGCACCGCCCGGTTCCCACACATCGCCTTCGGGCCGCTTGCCGGCTTCACCTCGGGCTGGATGGCCTGGATCGGCACCGTGACCCTCGCGCCGATCGAGGTCGAGGCGGCGCTCACCTACACGAACAACAAGTGGCCCGGCCTGGTCCACTCCGGCAGCGAGACACTCACCGGCCGCGGGCTGATCGTCGCGAGCGTCCTGATGCTCGTGTTCACCGCCATCAACCTCATCGGCGTGAAGTGGCTCTCGCACACGAACAGCGTCACGGTCATCTGGAAGTTCCTGATCCCGGCGCTCACCGTCGTCGTCCTCATCGTCATCGCGTTCCACTCCGGCAACTTCACCGCCGGCGGTGGCTTCGCGCCGTTCGGCGCCAAAGGCGTCATGACAGCGCTGCCACTCGGCGTCGTCTTCGCGCTGCAGGGCTTCGAGCAGGCGCTGCAGGTGGGTGGCGAGGCG
>JAFAQI010000183.1 GCA_019246495.1 Frankiales bacterium
GACCAGCATCAAGCTCGTGACGGGCACCGGCCACGCCCCGACGAGGTCGTCCAGCAACGACTCAAGGTCGTCGCCGTTGTCGCAGACGTGCCGGCCGGTGTTGTAGCGGACGTACACCGGCGTCAGGCCCGCGTCGGCACGCAGCCGCGAGCCGTGCGTCGACCGAGGGTCGCCATAGTGGTCGCGCGCGCCGAGCCGCCAGGACGCATCGGTCTCGCACAGGCCGTGCACGAACACCGCGACGTCACCGGTCGCGTCGGGGAAGGCCGTTGCCAGCGACGGTGGCGTGACGTCGATGTCGCGGTCGTCGACGCGCACGGTCATGCCGAGCGCGAGCGGGCTGCGCCAGTCGGCCAGCCGGTCACCCCACGCGCCGTTGATCGCACCGATGACGGCGTTGCCGCGCGGCCGGTCGGCCAAGGGCCGGTACGCCGGATCGGCCGCCACGCGCGCAGCGACCGCGACACCCGAGACGGCAGCGGCTCCGCGGAAGCCCGCCGCGACCGTCGCATAGACCGCGCGGCTGATCGCGTCGTGTGTCAGCTCCGCGGGCCGGGCGCCAGGGCCGGAGAGCCGGAACGCCCGGTGCGCGATCGCGCGATGCGTGTCGCGGATGAGTGCGGTCGTCGCGGCAAGGCCTCGGCCGCCGAGGACGACCGCTTCCCTGACGTCACGTGCCCCCGTGGTGGTCATCCCGCCAGTCTGCCGCTCCTCAGCAGCCGGCGAGCTGTGGCACGCCACACAGTTCGCCGGATCGCCCATCCGGATGTGTGGCCGTGAGCCGGTGCGCAAGACGCCGCTCGCGCGGTGTTGAACCTCCGGCCTGGCCGCGCCGGAGCAGGAAGGCGAGGTAGTCGTCGACCTCCGTCGGCTCGACGCGCAGATCATTGTGGTACTGACCCGGATAGGTCTTGTTCAGCGCGCCACGCAGGTGCGGCGAAGTCTCGTCGTACGGCGGATCGAAGAACGGGTCCCCGGACGAGCCGTCGTAGACCGTCATCCAACGCGTCGGTCGCGGCGTTTCGCCGTGCCGGTTGAGCGCGGCGAGCCAGGGGGATCCGGGAGCGATCTCGTTGCAGCCGTAGTACGAGGTCTCGAGTCCGCGGCAGACCGACGTGCCGTGATTCGCACCGGCGATCGCGACGAACGCGGTCACGTCGCGGCGGAGCGACGGGTAGTCGACGAGCAGCTTGCGCATGATGGTGACGCCGAGCGAGTGCGCGACGACGTCGACGTGACGGGAGCCGGTGTAGGCCTGCAACGCGCGGATGAACCGGCACAGGTCCGGGATCTCGTCCTCGTCGGCGGCGCCATGGCCGCCGTTGCCCATTGCCTGCGGGTTCTGCTGGAAGTAGTCCTGGTCGGGAGCGGTCGGTGCGCTCGTCGGCATGCCGGCGTACGCGTTGCCTAGACCGTTGTAGGAGACGGCGTACATCTCCTGCATCGAGTAGTGCGCCAGCCGCTGGAACTGCAGCATCACGGCGAGCCAGTTCTGCCCGTCGGCCTGGTTGCCGTGCACGAAGACGACTGGGGTGTGGTGCCGCGGCCCGTGCCGGCGGATGCCGCCGAACCCACCGACAGGCACGTGCAGCCGGCTGTCTGTGATGCGAGGGAAGTCCCGGGCGAAGTACGCCGGGGCAGCCGGCGGCAGGCTGTTGCCACCGGTCGGCTGATCGGGAGACGCGGCGGACGGCCGGCAGGCCGGCACGCGATGACGGGCGGGCGCCGCCTGCGCCGACGTCGGGACCGCCGCCGGCGCGAGGAGAAAGCAGAGCGTGGCGAGGACCGCCGGCCGGTAGACTCGCCGGGTCCCTCCGGGGGCAGGTAGCTCAGTTGGTACGAGCGTCCGCCTGAAAAGCGGAAGGTCGGCGGTTCGACCCCGCCCCTGCCCACTCCTCCTCAGTCGCGCCTCAACTGCGCGGGCGGGCATTCCGCGCCTTTTTCGCCGGTTGCTTGCCGAGCCCGGCGGCAAGATCACTGCCGAGCAGCCGGCCGACGCCGAGATAGCCGGCGAGCCGGTCCTGGTCGAGCTCGGCCGTCGTGCCTGAGTAGACGATCCGGCCCTTCTGCAACAGGCACGCCGAGTCGGACAAGCGCAGGCCGAAGCGGATGTTCTGCTCGA
Source organism: Frankiales bacterium (assembly GCA_019246495.1). Taxonomy (GTDB): domain Bacteria; phylum Actinomycetota; class Actinomycetes; order JAFAQI01; family JAFAQI01; genus JAFAQI01. The sequence goes on from JAFAQI010000183.1 coordinate 2,123, forward strand.
CGAGCAGCATCGTGAGACCGAGCCTGCGGACATCGAGCAGCACCTCGAGAAGCTGCTCGACGATGGCCGGTGCAAGACCGGCGGACGGCTCGTCGATCAGCACGATCTTCGGGTCGTTGACGAGGGCGCGGCCGACCGCGAGCATCGCCTGCTCACCGCCGGACAGCGTTCCCGCCGGCTGTGACCGGCGCTCGGCCAGCCGCGGAAACGTCGCATAGACGCGGTCGAGGTTGGCGGCGTAGCGGCTCTTGTCCCGGCGCCGCAACGTGTAAGCACCAACCCGAATGTTCTGCTCCACCGACAGCGACGGGAAGACCTGCCGACCCTGCGGCACATGTGCCATGCCGAGCCCCACGCGGCGTTCCGGAGCGAGGCCCGTCACGTCGACGTCGCCGAGGACGACCCGGCCGTCCCAGGCCGGTACGACGCCGGCAATCACCTTGAGCAGCACGCTCTTGCCCGCGCCGTTGAGACCGAAGATGCCGGTCACCTCGCCGTCCGGCACGGCGAGGTCGATGCCGTGCAGCACGGTCTGCTCTCCGAAGCCGGCACGCAGGCCGGTGACCTCGAGAGCGGTCGCGGTCGATGTCATCGTCGTCATGCCGACACCGCCGCCCCGAAGTAGGCGTCGATGACGCGCTGGTTCGCGGCGATCTCGCGGGGCTCGCCTTCGGCGATCACCTGACCGGCGTCGAGGACATAGACGTAGTCACAGGTATCGAGCACGAGCGGCACGTTGTGCTCGATGAGCAGCACGGTGCGGCCGAGCGCATCGCGCAGGTCGCGCAACCGAGTGGCGAGACTCTCGGCAGCAGCCGGCGCCATGCCGGCGGACGGCTCGTCGAGAAGCACGAGGTCAGGCGCCGTCATGAGCAGGCACGCGATCTCGACGATGCGCTGCTGCCCACCGGACAGGTTGCGCACCGGCTTGTCCGCCATCTCCTCGAAACCGAGCGCGGCGACCGCCGCATCAGCCCGAGCGGCGAGCTCGCGCTCGGCATGGGCGGCACGCGGAAGCATCAGCAGCGCCTCGACATCGGCGTACGCCGCCAGCTGGTGCTGGGCCAGCAGCAGGTTCTCGCGGACCGTGAGGTCCTTGGCGAGCCCGACCTGCTGGAAGCTCCGGGCGATGCCGAGCCGAGCCCGCTCGTCACTGCGCAGCGACTGGATCTCGCGGCCGCGGTAGCGCACCCGGCCGCGCTCGATGCGCACGTGCCCCGACACGGCGTTGAACAACGTGCTCTTGCCGGCACCGTTCGGACCGATGAGCCCGATGATCTTGCCCTCGGGCACGGTGAGCGACGCGCCGTCGACCGCGTGCAGCCCACCGAACCGGACAGTGATGTCGGAGACCTCCAGCACCGGAC
>JAFAQI010000188.1 GCA_019246495.1 Frankiales bacterium
GAAAGCTCCGGTCGCCGCGGCCGGCGCCGCGCGGCGAGCCAGCGTTCGGCCGTGCGCTGTGCGAACGGCACGATCACGCACTCGCCCGCCGTCTCGACGATGCGCAGCAGTCGCGCGCGCCGGCCGCCGCGGATGACGAGGCAGGGCGCGTGTGACTGCCCGTCCCACCAGTCCGGGGTGAACTCCAGGAATCGCACGTCCGCGAGATGAGACCCAGCCTCTTCCAGCCGCTCGCGAGTGAGCTCATCGCGTACCGACGTCGCCGACACCATCTGGGCATCATCCGCCCGTCCGGGCGCGACCGCGTGACGCCACGCCCGGCGTAGGTTGCGGCGATGGATCTCGTCGCGGCGGCCGAGCGGATCGGCGCCGCGCTGCTCCGCCCCCTCGCCGAGACGGTCGACGTCGACGGCGTCCCGCGGTCACATCTCGATGCCCTGGCCGCCGCGGGCCTGCTCGGCATCGCCGCACCGACCGACGCGGGTGGCAGCGATCTCACCCCGGCTGTCGCACGCCGGGTCGTCGAGACACTCGCCGCGGCGGACGCGACGACCTGGTTCGTCTGGACGCAGCACCACACGCCGGTGCGCGCCGTCCGGCGCAGCAGCAACACCGACCTCCGCTCGCACCTGCTGCCGGAGCTCGCGGCGGGGCGGCTGATCGCCGGCGTCGCCTACACCCATCTGCGCCGACCCGGTGCACCCGCGCTGCGCGCCGAGCCGGACGGCGCCGGCTGGCGGTTCACCGGCGACATCGCCTGGCTCACCTCGTGGAATCTGGCCGACGTCTTCTGCATCGCGGCCCAGCACCGTGACGACGTCGTCTGGGCGGTGCTGCCCCTGGCCGCCGGGCCGACCGTCGAACCGCAGCCGCTCGCGCTCGCCGCCATGGCCGGCACGCACACCGTGGCGGTTCGGCTGACCGGGCTGCGGGTGCCGACCGAGTCCGTCGCGGTCGTGGAGCCGTTGGCGCAGTGGCGCGAGCAGGACGCGGCCCGGACCGCTGACGTCAGCCCCGCGGTCTTCGGTGTCACGGCGGATGCCCTACGCCGACTGGCGGTGCTCGGCGAGGAGCGCGCAGACGAGTCCATGCGCGCGCTGGCCGGCGAGCTGGGTCGCCGACTGGACACACTCCGGGCTCAGGCGGACGAGCTTGCGGATCAGGCCGTCACTGAGCCGACAGAGGACCTGACCCATGCCCGGCTCGCGACGCGCGCCGCGGCGCACGTGCTTTCCGTGCACGCCACCACCGCGCTCGTAGCCGCCGGTGGCGGGCGGTCGATGTCGCTCGACAACGCCGCGCAACGCCTCGCCCGCACGGCGACGTTTCTGCTCGTGCAGGGCCAGACCGGCCCCGTGCGATCCGCGACGCTGCAGGTCCTGGCTTCTCGCTGAGCCGACGGACGTCGCGTCCTCGCGCTAGTCCGCCGAAGCGGCTCGGCGGCCTTTTGTCCCTCTCCGGACGACTTCGAAGACGAACGGCAGGACGGACACCACGATGACGATCAGCACCAGCACCTCGATGTGCTTGCGCACGAAGCCCACGTGACCGACTGCGTGGCCGAGAAGCACCAGGCCGACGGTCCACACGACGCCACCGATGACGTTCCAGATGGTGAACGTCCGGACCGGCATCCCGGCGGCTCCCGCCATCGGGTTGAGGAACGTGCGGACGACCGGCACGAACCGTGCCATCACGACGGCACGCGCATGGCCGAAGCTCTCGAAGACGGCGCCGGTCCGTTCGACGTACTCCGGGCGCAGCAGCCGCGAGTCCGGTCGCCGGAACAACCGCGGTCCAGCCCGGCGGCCGAGCTCGTAACCGATCTGCGCTCCGAGGACCGCGCCCACCGGAGCCGACACGAGAAGCGCCCACAGCGACAGGTGGAGGTGCAGCGAGTTGTGCGCGACCGTCGCGTAGCCGGCCACGAAGAGCAGTGAGTCGCCCGGCAGGAAGAACCCGAGCAGCAGCCCGGTCTCGGCCAGGAGGATCAGCCCCACACCCACGACGCCGGCTACGTCGATGAGGTGTTGCGCGGAGACTGAGCTCAGCAACGATGCGTCGACCTGCACGATCGACGAGGCTAGCGCGGCAGGCATAC
>JAFAQI010000340.1 GCA_019246495.1 Frankiales bacterium
ACCGAGAACCTGGGCGGAGATGGTCCTCGCGCTCGTCGGCGTCGTCGTCGTGCTCGTGATCGTCGTCGTCGGGCATGGTTCGTCGGGTGGCCACAAAGGCGACGTGAAGGTGTTGTCGTGTTCGAGGACGGACTTCACGGGTCCGACAGCTCTGCTTGAGATCACCAACTCCTCGTCGGCGAGTTTGGAGTATTCGGTGACCGTCACGTTCCACGCCGCGGATGGCACGTCCGGGGAAGGCTTCACGCACGTGGCGGTTGGGCCCGGGCAATCACAACAGGCTCAGGTCGATGCGGTCGGCAACCGCGGGCCGATGCCGACGTCGTGCGACGTAACCGACGTGAGCGCCTCCTAGCAGCAATGAAGCCGCCGCCCTGGCACCGGGGAAGGTGCGCCAGGACGGCGGCGAAGTGTTCGGTCTGGTCAGGCGAGTACGTCGTCTTCGAGCTCGTCGACGCTCGTTGGTCGCCGACGGCCGAGCAGGCTGTAGACGGTGAGCAGCACGGGCCAGCAGTAGCCGCGACGGTAGGTCTCGGCGGCCGCGGCGACGGCGCACGCAGTGAGCGTGAGACGTCGCCTCACGGCCTAGTCGATCGTGACGGTGCCGGTAGCCCAGCACGGACCGTCGTGGCCGCGCTGGCGGTGGCAGTTCCACGTGCCAGTCGCGCCGGAGTGCAGCAGCACGCCGCACGGGTCGGCGGCCGCTGGCTCGGTGAAGACGGCCGCGCCGAGACTGCTGGCCGGCGCAGCGGCGGTGATGTTGTCGTCGCTCACAGCGATGTGTCGGCGTAGGTGACGACCCACGCTTCGTCGATGTAGTCGTTCACGAAGCCGTGTGAGACCGTGCCGAGCTCGCCCCAGGAAATGAAGTCGAACAGCTGCGACGTCGCGCCGACCAGCGGCACGCAATGGCCACCCCACGATCCCGCCGCACGGCCGGATCGGGGCACGCGCCAGTTCACGCCCTCGGCCTCGGCGCCGGCGGGGAGCGCGAAGCCGCAGATGACTGCGCCATGGTCGACCACTGCCGCGCGCAGGCTCGTCGTGTCCGTCGGGACCGCTTGGTATTCGGTGATGACGCCGTTGCGCTTGAGGTAGGCGAGCATCTGCCGCAGGACGGTGCCGTTGTCCGTGGACGGGACGCCGGGCCGGTAGCCGGTGATCGCGGAGTAGAGGGCGATAGTGCCGTCGAGGGTCGGCGTGTAAGTGCGGCCGGCGAGATGCGCGATGACCTGCCGGGCGTGCTCTTCCCCGGCTTCGGCGCAGTCGCCGACTTGCAGGTTGCCGAGCGCGTCGAAGGTGAGCCCGGAAGCGTTGTGAACGGTCGGCAGGCGTCGCGCTGCAGCGCTCGGCTTGTAGGCGTAGTCCCGGTCGTCGCGAGGCGACGGCAGGTGACCGAGTTTCCGGCCGGATGTTGCCGGGAGACGGCCGCGCACACCAGCCGTCTGGATCGTGAGTTGTGAAAGCGATCCCAGGAACTGGTCGACGGCCTTCTGGTTGCCCTCGTCAAGTGTTGTTACGACGTTGCGAGCAAGGTCCGGGCGGATGCTCGGTGTCACCGCCGGCGGCACCGGCAGGATGAGCCGCAGAAACGCCTTAGCCGCGACCAGGCCGGCCGCGGATGTTGCGGCCCACGTCAGTGAGTGCCCGGCCGCCTCCCAGGCGGCGTAGCCGACACCGAGCGCGACAGTGCCGTCGTGCAGAACAAGCCGGCCAGTACGGGTGCGGAAGAACGCGCGAAGGCGAGCGATCACGGTGTTCCCTTCAGGCTGCGGAGCCGCTCGAGCGCGGCGATCGCCTTGGCGGCGAGGGCGTCCGCTGTTGGCTTGAGCGGGTCTCGTCGGTGTCCGCCGTGGAAGATCACGAGGTGCAGCGCGGCGCGCATCGGACCGCCGAACCCGCGCGGCCTGCGCCCCGGCTTGGGAGCGGGCTTGGGGTCGACACCGGGCCAGTAGTCGGCCACCTGGGACAGGTCGAAGTGGCCGCCGGAAGTCTTCGGGTCGGCGTACTGCGTGGCGACGATCAGGGGCGTGAACGGCAGCGGGCCGTAGGGCTTGAGGCAGGTCTTGCCGCAGATGTGCTCGACGCCGGTGTAGTGCGCCGTCCACAGCGGCACGTCCGGGCCGAGACCGATGGCCTTGAGCTCGTGGCAGATCTCGGCGATGTCGGACAGCGGGAAGTAGATCGTCGGCCAGTGGCCGGCCACCCGGCCGTCGTGCACGTAGCGCGCGGCCGTCCTCGCGCTCGCGTCGCCGGCCTCCCGGTCGATGACATCCGCGCCTGGTGTCGATCCGTTGACGGTGATGGTGACGATCCGCTTGTGCGAGAACCGCCGGCGCAGCGCGTCGACGGTGCGGTAGGCGCCGTCGACGTAGCCGGCGGGCAGGTCGGCGCTGGCAGGAACGTCGCTGGCCGTGGTGCTGTCAGCCTCGAGGCGGGTCTTGTGCAGGGCGCGTGTCATGTCTCTCGCCATTCGCTTAGGCCGAGGGCGCGCGGAAGCGCAGCCGCGGTGATGCCGGCGGCATCACGGGCAGGAGGTGTGGAGAAGGGCGGCCTAGCGATAGACGGCGCAGTTGCCGATCACACCGGAGTCGTAGGCCTTCTGGGAGGAGTGGATTGCAGCGGCCAGCGCGCGGGCCTGCTCACGTTGCGCCTGCCTGATCTTTGGTCGCAGCGCGGGCGGGAACGTGAGGATCAGCGCGCGAGTCGTCGGCGCGTACAGCCGCGCGCGGGACTGCTGCGACTTCAGGTAGGTCAGCTGGCCGCCTACGGCCGCGCGGTTCGCCTGGTCGACCGTGGAGCGTTGCAGGCAGCGGGTGAGGATGACGCCCTTGAGGTTGCCGAGCTGGTCGTGGTAGCCGAAGGCGAGGATCATCGCCGTCGCGGTCAGCGCGAACTGCGCCCCGGTGAAGATGAGCAGCGCCGGCAGACCCGTTTTCTTGATGACTCGCTGGATCACGGTGTTCCCCTCGGCAGGCAGATGCGCGACACTGCGACTAGGCATGTCGGGCTAGGCGAAGGTGACGGCTGTGGGCGCGGTGGGCGTGTTGGTGATGGTGATGGTGTCGGCGGTGTCGACACCGACGCTGATCTGGTGGGCTGGGGAGCGGGCGATCCGTGGTCGTCAGATGCGCTTCGCTCAGGCCGTGACGGGGTGGCTGGCTGAGGATCTATGCAGCGACGGCCATGAGTCCCTTGGCAGCGACGAAGTGCCCGTTGCAGTTCTCGAATCTGTGACTGCCTCACTGCTCCGGCATGTCGCTCCGCCGCGATCTGCCGTCTCAGGCTGGCGTTCTGTTCTTCGAGCCGCGTGAGGTTCTTCCAAAGCCCGATGATCGCGACCGACGCGGCCATCAGCGCGACAAGAACAGCGGTGAGAACGATCCAGATCCCGCGGTCGTGTCTCACGTCTCATCCTGCTGCCGGGCGGCCTCGTAGTCGGCCATCGCCTGTTTGACGACCTGCCCGACGTCCTCCGGGGTCATTGGTTCCTCGTGATGGAGGTAGCGCAGGAGCGTGATGACGGCGGCGACGACGGTGCCGAACGTGGTCGCGCACGCGCCGATGACGGCCGCGATGCCGACGTAG
>JAFAQI010000075.1 GCA_019246495.1 Frankiales bacterium
GCTCGAGGTCCTCCGGCTCATCGATCATCGCGCTCTCGAGATACCGGCGGATCGACAGCGCGACGGCCGCGCCCTCGCCGGCCGCCGACGCCGCCTGCTTCGTCGAGCCGGCCCGGACGTCGCCGGCGGCGAACACGCCCGGCATCGACGTCTGCAGACCGATGTCCGTCTGCACGAAGCCGAAGTCGTCGAGCTGCACGACATCCTTCACGAGCTCGGTGTTGGGGCTCAGTCCGATGAAAACGAACACCCCGTCGGGTGTCACCTCGCGCTCGTTGCCGTCTTTGTCGCGCAGGACAACCGACCGCAGCCTGTTGTCGCCACGGAACTCGCTCGGCGACGATCCCGTGACGACGTCGATCTGCGGGTTCTCCGCGACCTTCTCCTGCACGACCTTGCTCGCCGTCAGCGCGTCGTCGCGGGTCACGATCGTGACCTTCTTCGCGAACCGCGTCAGGAAGATGCTCTCCTCGCCGGCACTGTTGCCGCCGCCCACGACGACGACGTCCTTGTCGCGATAGAACGCACCGTCACAGGTCGCACAGAAGTGCACGCCCGCGCCGATGTAGTCCTCCTCGCCCGGCACGCCGAGCCTGCGGTACGTCGAACCCAGCGCCAGCAGCACAGCGCCGGCGCGGTAGTCCTCACCGTCGCCAGTCGTCACGCACTTGTAGCGGCCCTCGGCGAGCAGACCCGTGACTTCCTGGGCCGCGAGGATCTCGACACCGAACCGCTCGGCCTGCGCGCGCAGCCGGTCGGCAAACTCCGCACCGGTCACCCCCTCAGGAAATCCCGGGAAGTTGTCGAGCCGCTCGGTCACTCCGGCCTGCCCGCCGACACCGCCGCGCTCGATGACGAGAGTCTCGAGACCTTCGCGCGCGGCGTAGAGCGCCGCGGTCAACCCGGCCGGCCCGGAGCCGACGACGATGAGGTCGTAGTAGTGACGCTTCGCAACCGTCTGCAGACCGAGCTTCGCAGCGAGCTCTGCGTTGGACGGCTCGACGAGAGTCGATCCGTCGTCGAACACGATCACCGGGATGATCTGCTTGCCGTCGTTGACCTTCTCGACGTAGGCCATGCCGTCCGCATCCGCGTCGACGTCGATGAAGTCGTAGTGCACTCGCTGCTCGCCGAAGAACTGCTTCGCGCGCTTGCAGTCGCTGCACCAGGTCGTTCCATAGAGCTTGATCGCGGTGTGCGACATGACCGGCTCCTGACTCTCAGCTCGCGACGAGCCGCTGCACCGCGGCGCGGGCGCAGCCGGGGGCTTCGTGCCACGGGAAGTGCCCAGCCGCCGGCACGGTCTCGACCCAGGCCGACGGAATGACGGCGGCCGCGTCCGTGCACGCCGCTGCCGGCATCGGGCTCGCGCCGCCGGCGAGGAAGCCGACCGGGACCCGGATCGACGGCAGCGCGGCGGCCAGCGCCGGCAGCTCCGCGACGATCGAGGCGAACGTCTCGGCGTAGGACTGCACCGCGAGCCGCATCGGCGGCATGGGCGGCGCCGTCGCGGGATCCGCGAAGTAGGCGGGCCACACCAGCCGCAGGCTCTCGAGGGCGTCTTCCTCCGTGCCTTCGCCGCGCATCGCTCGCTCGTCGAGCTCCGTGGCCCGCAACCGATCGGCCTCTGGCGTACGGGCACTCATTGCTGCCTCGAACGCTGCCATCTGGCCATCGCCGACTGCACCGAGCGGGTCGACGCACAGCACGCCGTCGAGGCGGTCGCCGAGCCGCGTCGCCACGTGCATCGCGAGATGCCCGCCCCAGGAGTGCCCGACGACGTAGGCCTTGTCCCAGCCAAGCGCGTCGAGGACGTGAGCAACGTCGTCGATCTGGGTGCCGACGTCGAACGGCCCCTCGGTCGTCGAGGGCGCGAGCCCACGCTGCTGGTACGACGCGATGGTGTAGCCGTCGCCGATGTCGTCAGCCATGTCGTCGAGGTAGCTGTAGGCCATGCCCGGCCCGCCGTGCAGCAAGAGCAGGCGCGGTCCTTCGCCGCGCACCCAGCCGACGAGCTTCCCACCGGCAACCCGTGCCCGAAGCTCTCGCGTGTCCATGCGGGCATCGTAGGTGTCGTGATGCAACCCGAGGTCTGGCTCGTCCGGCACGGCGAGACCGAGTGGAGCCGGTCCGGTCGGCACACCGGACGCACTGATGTGCCGTTGACGGACGCCGGCGTGAGGGCGGCGCGGGCGATCGGCGAGCGGCTCGCGGGCGTTGACTTCGCGGCCGTGCTGACCAGTCCGTTGGCGCGGGCCAAAGACACGTGCGCAGCCGCGGGTCTCGCTGCCAA
>JAFAQI010000572.1 GCA_019246495.1 Frankiales bacterium
CATCCCGAGCGTCAGGTTGGCGAGGCCCCACGCATGGAAGGCGGGAGCCGCGAGCACGGTCACCCCCCGCGCGCGGTAGGGAATCGCCTCGAGGATCGCGAGGAACTCGAGCATGCCGCTCAGGGCGCCAGGCGTGCTGCGTGCGGCGCCTTTCGGTGTGCCGGTCGTGCCGCTCGTGAGGATGATGTGCCGGCTCTCGTGGCCCGGCGACGGCAGCTGCCCGCGGTCGCCGTCGCTCGCGGCAGCGATGCTGCCTTCCGGCGCACTTCCGTCGTCCACCCACGCGAGCAGTCGCGGCAGGTCCGGGGCCTTCTCGTCGAGCAGCGCGGCGAACTCCTCGTCGGCGATGACCGCGCGCGCCTTCTCGCGTTCGAGCACGTCGCCGAGTTGCGGGCCGGCGAAGCCGGTGTTGAGGTAGAGGATGTCCGCGCCAAGCTTGCTGATCGCGACCTGCGCGACGATGAAGTGCACGGAGTTGCGCGCGAGCAGCGCGACCGCGTCGCCCGCGCCGACCCCCAGGTCGGCGAGCGCATGCGCGACAGCCGTGCTGCGGCGGTCGACATCGGCGTAGGTCACCTGCTCGCGCTCGTCGATGACCGCGAGCCGACCGGGGTCTCGGGCGGCGCCGATCGCGTACGCCGCGGCGGGGGTCGAACCCCAGCGGACGACTCCGAGACCAGCGGCGACCAGCCGGTCGGGCCGGATAGGCGACAGCAGGCCGGTGCGGGCGAGCACCTTCACAGCCGCAGCGCTGTCGAACAGCGGCTGGGTCAAGACCTTGGGCAGGTCGGTCAAGCGACTGACGGACACGAGTGACTGCTCCTCGACGTTGCCGGCGGCGGTCCGATCTCGAACCTAGTCCGGGGTGATTCCCCACTCGCCGGTCCATGACGCTCCGGCCTCGAGGACCACGAGCGACTCGCCGGTCGCGAGCGCGTTGGGCGGGGCGGTCATCGGCTCGACGCCGAGGCCCTGCCGCCGCCGTGACTCGTCGGGCAACGCGTCACCGGTGAAGACCTCGACGAACGGAAAGGCGGGCCCGACCCAGAACGTCACGGCACGTCCGGTTCCGGGATCGCGCAGACGGAGTCGAAAGCGTTCGTCATCACCGCGCTCGAGGTCGGTGAACGTGTAGTCGATCTGCGTGTCGCCGATCAGCCGCGGCGTCCGGAAGTCGTACGCCGAACCCTCGACCGGCTCCCGTCCCGTCGGAATCTGCTGCTCGCCGGTCGGCAGCCAGGTGGCCGCGGGGATGTGCAGTTCGGCCTCGCCGACGGTCGCCGTGCCGGCCGTGATGTAGGGGTGCATACCGGCAGCGACGGGCGCCGGCAGTGTGCCGAGGTTGGTCACCGACATCTGCACGCGCAAGCCGTCCGGGCCGAGCGAGTAGAGGTTGCGCACGCGAAGCGGCCACGGATAGCCGGTCTGCGGATACGTCGTGCACGCCACGCACACCGACGTGTCGTCGCGCTCGACCGCCCGCCAGCCGAGCCAACGGGCAAGACCGTGGATTGCGTTGTGCTGCTCCGGCTCGGTCAGCGCGAGCTGCATCTCCTTGCCCTGCCAGGTCCACTTGCCGTCCTTGACCCGGTTGGGCCACGGCACCAGGGCCTGGCCTCGGGCGCCATCCGCCATCTGCGGCTTGGGATAGCCGTCGAGGATCGCACGGTCGCCCACTGTGTATTCGCGCACGCCACCGCCGACCGCGACGACGACGGCGCGCTGGTCGTCGTACGCGATCTCGTACTGGTCACCGCTGGGGGCGATCAGGTCGAGCGTCACGCACCGATGGTGCTCCGCCTGACGCGGCCCTAATCGCCCGGGCGTCAGCTCGCCTTGAGACCGCCCGCCATGCCCCGGGTCCTGTGGTACTCGCAGAAGAACGAGAGCACGCCGCTTTGCGGGAACGTGACGGTCAGCGTCGCGTCGGTCTTGGGAGCGATGTCCTTGTTGATGTGCTGTGACTCGATCGTGAAGTTGTGGGCGGTGCCGGTGTCGTTGGTGATGTGCACCGTGACCTTCTCGCCCGGCTTGCCAGTCAGCAGTGTCGGGGAGAAGTAGTAGTTGTCGACTTCGAGGGCAACGGTGCCGCCGGCGCTGACGTCCTTGCTGCCGTGGTCGTTGGCGGTGAGACCGGCGATCTTCTTGGTGGATCCGCCGCAACCGGCGGCGAGCAGGCCGGCGGCCGCGATGACGACGAGTGAGGTGCGGGCGTAGCGCATGTGGCCTCCTGGTTGGGCTCCCGGCCGGACACACGGACGGAGGCGGGCGCCGGTTCAGTCCCACTCGCGCGGGTTCGTCCGGGCTGTTCGACCGGTGCGGCGGCGTGTCGGCCCTGGCGGGCGCCCAGCCGGTGACATCGTCACTTGTGGCCCAAATGGCTCAGGTGGCACAGCTGTAACGGGGAGGCCCTGGTGGGCGCGAGCACCGCGACTTCGCCGCCAAGTCGCCGTGACGTCGCTTACGCCGCCTGCCTGGCGCTCGTCCTCGGCATCGGCGTGCTCGGCGTCCTGCTGCTCAACACGGCCATGCAGCAGCAGGCCCGGCAGTTGACGCGGGTACAGCAGCACATCGCCGCGCTGACCGAGCAGGCGCAGCTGCTGCAGGCGGACGTTGACCGCAACCGCGATCCTCAGCTGCTGGCGCAGCGGGCTCGCGCCCTGCACCTGCGGCCGGCGCGAAACGTGCTGTTCCTGACCCCCGCCGGGGTCAGCCGACCGCGAGGGGCAGCCGGGCGAGGCCACGCAGGTTGATCCGGCCATTCCATTCCGGCTCACCGTCGAGGCGGAGGTCGGGGAACCGGCGGATGAGCCGCGACATCGCGACCCGCCCCTCGAGCCGGGCCAGAGCGGCGCCGAGGCAGTGGTGCACGCCGGCGCCGAACGCCATCTGCTGACGCGCGTTCTCTCGATCGAGCCTCAGCTCCTGCGCGTCCTCGCCGTACTGGTCCTCGTCACGGTTCGCCGACGCGAGGCAGGCGATGACGAACGAGCCTGCGGGGATGACGTGATCACCCACCGGGTAGTCGTCGATCGTCACCCGCCGGCTCATCTGCACCGGCGGGTCGAAGCGCAACAGTTCCTCGACGGCGTTGTCGTCGAGGTCCGGCCGGTCGCGCCAGAGCGCCAGCTGGTCGGGGTTGCGCAGCAGCGCGAGCGTGCCGTTGCCGATGAGGTTGACCGTCGTCTCGTGGCCGGCGACGTAGAGCAGGATCACCTGCGCGACGAGCTCTTCGGTGGACAGTACGTCGCCGGCGTCTTCGGCATTGATCAGAGCGGTGAGGAGATCGTCGGCGGGGTTGGCGCGCTTCCACTCGATGGCGTCCGTGGCGAGCCGCACGAGCTCGATGTCGGCGTCAACGATCGCGCGCACGGTGGCCTCGTCAGGCACCGGCTCGAGTGACTTCACAACTGTGTGCGAGAGCTCCCGGAGGCGCGTCGAGTCGGTCTCGGGCATGCCGAGCATCGTCGAGATGACGATGAACGGCAACGGAAACGCGAGCGCGTCGATGAGGTCGACGCTGCCGGCCTCCGCGATGCGGTCGAGCGCCTCGTCGACCAAACGCTCGACGAGCGGCGCGAGCTGGTCGATCGTCCGCGGCGTGAACGCCTGCGACACGAGCTTGCGCAGCCGGGTGTGGTCCGGCGGGTCTCGGTCGAGCATCGACGTGACGCCGCCCGGCGGCATGCCCTTCTCGGCACGGATGTCGTCGTACACGTTGGCCATCGGCCCGACGTGCAGCACCTTGTCGTCCTGCACCGACAGCCGGGCGCGCAGCACCTCGTGCACGTCCTTGTGCCGCCACAACGCCCAGAAGCCGAGCTCGTTTCTCTCGACCGGATTCGTCCGGCGCAGCTTGGCGTAGTGCGGGTAGGGGTCGTCGGTGAACCCCGGCGCGAAGGGGTTGTAGGAGACGGGCGCGGCGTGGAGGGCGCTGTCCTGGACGGTGTCGGTCACGGCTGCCTCACCTGGGCACGGGGGTGTCTGCAACTTACCGAGTCGGCCCTGGCCGCGCGATGTGCGATCGGTCACATGACCTCATAGCCTGCACCCGTGGCGTTCCGCGGGTGGCCGGTGGAGGCAGTCGAGTTCTACGAGGGGCTGCTCGCCGACAACTCGAAGACCTACTGGACCGCCAACAAGGCGACGTACGACGAGAAGGTCCGCGGGCCGATGGTCGAGCTGCTTGCCGAGCTCGAACCCGTGTACGGCGCGGGCAAGATCTTCCGGCCCTACCGCGACGTGCGGTTCAGCGCCGACAAGACGCCGTACAAGACGCACCTCGGCGCGCTGCTCGAGTCAGGTGGCTACGTGCAGCTGTCGGCGGACGGCCTCGCGTGCGGCCGCGGCGCGTTCCACCCCGAGGCCGATCGGCTGCGCCTGTTGCGGGAGGCGATCGCAGACAACCGGTCTGGCGCCGAGCTCGAGCGGATCGTCGCGGCGCTCGGCAAGGACGGCATCACGCTGGTCGCCCGCGAGCAGTTGCGGACGGTGCCGCGCGGATTCGACCGAGACAAGCCCGGGCAGATCTGTTGCGCTACAAGGGATTTGCAGCCTGGCGGGAGTGGCCGGTCGGCGCGTGGCTCGGCACGGCGAAGGCGCGCGAGCGCGTCTTCGCGTTCTCCACGGCGACCCAGCCGCTGCAGGACTGGCTCGACCGCCACCTGGGCTGAGCCGAGGCGCAAAGTCGATCAGACCGTCGTACCGATGCCGCCGTCGACCGGGATCACAGCGCCCGTGACGTAGCAACCGGCCCGGCTGGCGAGGTAGATCACCGCGCCGGCCATGTCGTCGGGCCGGCCGATGCGGCCGAGCGGAGACGAGGCCGCGATCGCGCTGCGCATCTGCGGGTCGTCGAGCGCGAAGGACATCATCTTGGACTCGAACGGCCCGGGAGCGATCGCGTTGACCGTGATCTGCCGGGGACCGAGCTCGCGGGCGAGGTGCCGCGTGAGGTGATGGATTCCGGCCTTGCTCGCGCTGTAGGGAAAGTGCGGCATCGCGTTGACGTGGAGCCCGTCGATGCTGCCGACGTTGATGACGCGCGCCGGGTCCTCCTCGCTCGCCGCAGCGGTGAGCAGCGGAAGGAAGAGCTTGGTCAGGAAGAACGGCGACTTCAGGTTCAGGTCGACGACGCGATCCCAGCCGGACTCCGCGAACTGCTCGAACGGCTCACCCCACGTGGCGCCGGCGTTGTTCACGAGGATGTGCAGCCGGTCCTCGGTCGCCGAGACCTCGCTGACGAGCCGCTCGCACTCCTCGACCTTGGCGAGGTCGGCGGGGATGCCGACGACCTTGCCGAACTCCGACAGCTCGTGAGCAGCCGCGGCGACGGCATCAGCCTTGCGCGAGCTGATGTAGACGGACGCCCCCGCCTGCAACAGGCCACGCGCGATCATCATGCCGATCCCCCGGCTGCCGCCGGTGACGACAGCGACCTTGCCGGAGACGTCGAAGAGGTTCACGGGTGCGACGGTACGCGGAACCGCGGCTTGCCGTGCGAGCACCAGGGGTTCGCCGGCACGCCCTTGCACGGGTTGGCCATCGTGTGCTGCGCACCGGGACGCGGACCCGGACCCTTGTAGTCCTTCGGCTCGGTGATGCCCGCCGCGTTGAGCGCGGTCATGATGCTGACGATCGGGTCGCCTGGCTCGTAGAGACCACGGCCCTGCTGGCGCAGCGGGTTGTCGGCGCCGCAGTTGTCGAGGTTGACGAGGTTCGGCGGGTCGACGGTGGCGTCCTTCTTGTGCCCGCCGGTGCGATCGATGTTGCCGTCGATGCAGTTCTGTACGGCGGTGCCGTCGATGCCGATGTCGGAGTCGCCCGGCTTGCCGGCGTAACCGACGTGGATGAATGTGTTGTCGAGGATCTGGTTGTTCAGCGGCGGGGCGAACAGCCAGTGCA
Organism: Frankiales bacterium; assembly: GCA_019246495.1. GTDB lineage: Bacteria > Actinomycetota > Actinomycetes > JAFAQI01 > JAFAQI01 > JAFAQI01. The sequence goes on from JAFAQI010000572.1 coordinate 5,905, forward strand.
GGATGACGCCGTCGTGCATCTCGTTCTTGACGAGGTTGCCGCGGATGATGTTGTTCGATCCCCCGGCGATCTCGATGCCGTCCCCAACCGGTGCGATCGCGGTGATCCCGGAACCGGGGACGTCGTGGTCGTTGTTGTCGTGCACGTAGTTGCCGACGATGTTGACGCCTTCTTGCGGCGGGTCGGGCTCGCTCGTCAGCGTGTTGGGCACGATGCCGCTGGCGTTGTGGTCCCACTCGCTGTTCAGCAGGTAGAGCTCGCCACCCGCGTTGGTGCCGGAGTAACCAATCGCGTTCTTCTCGGCCTTCGAGTCGACGATGACCGCGTGGCAGTCCCGGCAGCCGCCGATGTAGATGCCGCTGTCGGCGTTCCACGAGGAGTAGATGTGCGCGAACGCCGCAGGCGTCTTGCCGCTGGAGGTGGAGTCGTACGCGTAGACGCCGTAGTCACCGTTGTTGTAGGCGGTGAGGTAGTTGCCCCAGTAGCCGTCGACACCGGTCCAGTAGAAAGCGTTCGACGAGCCGCTCTGCCAGTTTTCGCCCGTCATGTTCTCGACCCAG
>JAFAQI010000328.1 GCA_019246495.1 Frankiales bacterium
GCTGGGTCGAGGGTGCCGTCTATGACTTCACCGACCCGGCCGTCGCGGCGCGCATGCCGTGGGGCGTCATCGATCACGTCGCGCGCGCAACCGTCGGCGACCTGGTCGGCCACGGCCTGTTCGAGCACGGCACGATCGGCCGGCACGAGCCGTCCGGCTTCACAGACCTCGGCTCGGTCGCTCCCTGACAGCAATTGCGGATCCTCCGCCTTCTAGGTCAGGCAATCCGCAATTGTGAGTGGTTGGCACAATCGCGGGGTGACCGAGGCCGACCCCGCCGAGCAGCCGCTGGACGTGTTGCTCAAGCTGCTCGACATCGAGCCGCTCGAGGAGACGCTCTTCCGCGGGCTCTCGCCGGACACGTCGGTGCAGCGGGTGTTCGGCGGGCAGGTCGCCGGCCAGGCTCTCGTCGCCGCCGGCCGGACCGTCGACCGCGCCCGCCGGGTGCACTCGCTGCACGCCTACTTCCTGCACGCCGGCGACCCCGCGGTGCCACTCATCTACGCCGTCGACGTCACGCGCAACACCCGCACGATGAGCACTCGCCGGGTCACCGCGACGCAGCACGGACGCGCCGTCTTCGTGCTGACCGCGTCGTTCATGTCGCCGGAGGAGGGGCCGGAGCACCAGGACCCGATGCCGGCCGCCCCGGACCCGGAGACGCTGCCGACATTTGCGGAGCGGTTCGCGCCGATCGCCGAGAAGTTCCCGCAACGCCGCAGGATGCCGCGGCCGATCGACCTCCGGTACGTCGATGACCCGCCGTTCCTCGCCGCGCTCAAGGGCGAGACAGCGCCGCGGTCCGCCGACTCGCAGGTCTGGCTCCGCGCGGCCGGCACGCTGCCGGACGACCCGCTGCTGCACGTGTGCGTCCTCGCCTACGCGAGTGACATGACGCTGCTCGACTCCGTGCTCGCGCCGCACGGCATCGACTGGACCGGCGGCGCGGCATTCATCGCCTCGCTCGACCACGCGATGTGGTTCCACGGCGACTTCCGCGCCGACGAGTGGCTGCTCTATGACCAGCACTCGCCGTGGGCCGGCAACGCGCGCGGCCTGGCACGTGGCTCGATCTACACGCAAGACGGCCGGCGGGTGTGTGACGTCGTACAGGAAGGGCTGGTCCGCCGCCGGCGCCAGGGCTGAGCCCCCCTGCCTATGATCTGACGCACCGTCAGATTCGGGAGGGCGTCGCATGGCCACGTCGATCAGCGGGGCGCGCATCCTCGTCACCGGCATCACGAGCGAGGTCGCGCGACCGGTCGCGGAGGCGCTGGCCAAGGAGAACGAGGTCATCGGCGCCGCGCGGTTCAAGGACCCCGCCGCCCGCGAGCCGCTGCACGACGTCGGGATCAGGACCGCGCGCATGGACCTCGTCAGGGGCGACCTCGACGACCTCCCGGCCGAAGTCGACTACGTGCTGCACTTCGCGGTCGTCAAGAGCGACAAGTGGAACGTCGCGCTCGACGGCAACCTCGGTGGCCCGCTGTCGCTGATGGAGCGCTACGCCGGCAGCCGCGCGTTCCTGCACGTGAGCTCGACGGCGGTCTACCAGCCCAACGGCCATCACGAGTTCGCCGAGGACGACCCGCTCGGCGACAGCCACCGCAACTACTACCTACCGACCTACTCGATCACCAAGATCGGCGCGGAAGGCGCTGTTCGTTGGGGTGCTCGCCGCTATGGCATCCCGACGACGATCGCTCGCCTCAACGTCCCGTACGGCGATTGGGGCGGCTGGCCGTTCATCCAGTTCCAGCTCGCCGAGGGCGGCATGGACGTCGCCGTGCACCCGGACGCACCGAGCGAGTTCCACCCGATCCACACCGACGACATCGTCGCGACGGTGCCACGACTGCTCGAGATCGCCGACGTGCCACCGACGGTCGTGAACTGGGGCGGCGACGAGCGGGTGAGTGTCGAGGAGTGGTGTGCCTACCTGACCGAGCTCACTGGAGTGCAGCTCAACTGCGTGGCCAGTGAGAACTCGCTGGCGAGCGTCGCGCTCGACCTGACGCGCATGCACGAACTCGTCGGGCACACGACCGTTCCGTGGCGAGAGGGATTCCGGCGCATGGTCGAGACGCAGCGCCCGGACCTGCTGCGCGCGTGACCTTGCGATGACCGCCGCCGGAGTCGTCATCGTCGGCGGCGGGCTCGCCGGACTGCGCACGGCAGAGGCGTTGCGGCAGAACGACTTCGACGGACACATCGTCCTGCTCGGCGCGGAGCAGCACCTCCCCTACAGCCGGCCGCCGTTGTCGAAAGAAGTGCTGCGCGGCGACGCCGGCGCGGAGGCCGCACAGCTCCGCGATGCACCTGCGCTCGCGGAGCTCGACCTCGACCTGCGGCTCGGCGCCACGGCGGCCGCACTCCGCGTCGAGGCGCGCGAGGTCGTGCTCTCCGACGCGGGAACCGTGCCGTACGACGACTGCGTCATCGCGACAGGTACGTCGCCGCGGATG
>JAFAQI010000407.1 GCA_019246495.1 Frankiales bacterium
AGCGCGGCGTTCTCCGCGGGCAGGCCGAAGGAGTCCCAGCCGACCGGGTGCAGCACGTTGTAGCCGCGCATCAGCAGGAAGCGCGACACCGCATCGCCGATGCTCCACGCCTCGGCGTGACCCATGTGCAGATCGCCCGACGGGTAGGGGAACATGTCCAGCACATAGCGGCGCTCGCGAGTGTCGTCCTCGCGCGCCTCGAACACCCGCAGCTCGTCCCAGACCGGCAGCCACTTGTCGATGACCGCCTGCGGGTCATAGCCGACCGGCTGCTGGGGTCCGTCGCCGACCGGCTCGCTCACGACGCTCATTGTTCCGTGGCCTCTTCCCTCGTGCGATCCCCGACCTGTCCCGGACATGGAAAGAGCCCCCGCAGGGGCTCGCCGCACTGACCGATGACGCTGTCAGCGCGGCTCGGGAAGGAGCTGCCGGTTGCTCATGCGCCCATCGTAGCCAAACGTCGGGCAGAGTGGACACGTGTTTCCGACCCAGCGGGCATCGGAGCAGGTCCCAATGCCCGGTACGCCGGACTCGGCCGCGGCCGCGCTACCGCCGCGGCGGCTGGTCGTGCAGGAGGTTTGGCTGGTCTTCGCACTCAGCCTCGGCGCCTCCGGCGTACGCGCGCTGATCGACCTGCTGGCCGACCTCGCGAACAAGGTGCCGCTGTCGAAGCAGTCGACGGCACTCAACGTGTCGCAGGCGCCGGGTCATCCCTGGGTCGACCTGTCCTACCAGCTGTTCGGCATCGCTGTCGGCGTCGTTCCGGTGCTGCTGGTCCTGCACTTCCTCGCCCGCTCCGGCGAGAGCCGGCACGACATCGGGTTCGACTTCCGGGACCGCTGGCGCGACCTGTTGCGCGGCGCCTGTCTCGCGGCCGTCGTCGGCGGTGCGGGGCTCGGTCTCTATCTCGCCGCGCATGCGAGCGGCGCCAACCTCACCGTCGTCGCCGAGGCGTTGCCGGATGTCTGGTGGCGCATCCCGGTGCTCGTGCTCTCGGCCGCGCAGAACGGTCTGCTCGAGGAAGTGCTCGTCGCGGCGTACCTGCTCCGCCGGCTGCGGCAGCTCGGCTGGGGGGACAACGTGGCGCTCGCAGTAAGTGCGGGGATCCGCGGCAGCTATCACCTCTACCAGGGGCTCGGCGGGTTTGCCGGCAACGCCGTCATGGGCCTGATCTTCGGGCGGCTGTATCAGCGGTGGGGCCGGGTCGCACCGCTGGTCATCGCCCACACGTTGATGGACACGGTTGCGTTCGTCGGTTACGCGTTGCTGGTCGGCCACGTGTCGTGGCTGCCGACGCCCTGACAGACGAGTGTGGCGGACGCGCGTTTCTAGCGCCGTACGGTCACGCAGCAGTCCGGTGCGACGCCGTCGGGGCAGAGCTCCAACCGGTCGCAGCCGAGTCCGTCGAGGACCCCGCCGAGGAACTCGCCGTTGACGGTGCACACGAGTTCCGGCGCTACGTCGACAACCGCGTGGAACGGGCAGTTGCGCAGCACGAGGCGCTTGCCGCGGTCGTCGGCGATCGGCTCGTAACCGAGGTCTGACAGCGCGACGTCCGCGGACTCGAGCGCGGCCCGTCCGGTGAGCCGGCGACGACTCACGCGGCGTTCACTGCCGATCCGTTCGCCTTCCTGACGAGCGGCGACGAGCGCGGCGCTGCGCGGGTCGGCCGCGGACCGGCTGGACACATCGACCGCGCGGGCGAGGATGCGCGCGGCGACGTCGTAGCGCCGGCCGGGCATCGAGACGTCGAGGTCGACGTCGGTCGCGAGGTAACGCTTCGCCGGGCGGCCGGCTCCAGGACCGCTGCGGCCGGGAGGCCGGGCGTAGTCGACCGCGAGCAGCCCGGCCTCGGCGAGGAGGTCGAGGTGGAACGTCGCGAGGCGCCGGGAGATGCCGCTCGCGGCAGCGACGGCGTCGCGGGTCATCGGCACCCGCCCGGCCCGGACCGCGTCGTAGACCTGCCGGCGGGTCGGCTCGGCGAGCAGGTTCACCAAGCGCCATCTCTCGTCCGGGCTTGACAACCTCCACCTCCCAGGTTTCTATCAACAGCAGTCACTGACGTTAGTGGTCGCTCGATCGATACGCAACCCCCCGGAGGAGTCTCGTGCGACGCTTCACATTCGGACCCGCGTTGACGATGCGCGGCCGCAAGAACAAGAACTTGCGCGGCCTTGCCGGCAAACCCTTTCACCCGCCGCTCACCGACGTGCCGATCACGGCGTACCTGTTCGCCGCGGCGTTCGACGTGCTGTCGATCGCGGTGCACTCCTCGCACGGGGTGCTCGGCCGCCAGTTCTACGTCGCGGGCACGTGGACGCTGCTCGGCGGCGGGGCAGTGTCGCTGCTCGCGGCGCTGACCGGATGGGCGGACTGGCACCGGTCGAGCGAGCCGGGAACGCAGGCGCGGCGCACGATCAATGCCCACGCCATCACGATGATCACCGTCACCGTGCTCGTCCTGGTCGACATCGCTATCCGCGTGCTGGGGAACGCCGACGACGCCTACACGCCAGCCGCGTGCGTCGTGCTGTCGGTGCTTGCCGGCCTCCTCGTCAGCATGGGCGCGACCCTCGGCGGCAGCCTCGTCTACGACTACGGCTTCAACGTCGAGACGGCCGGCGACCACCCGGTCTGGCACAAGAACGAGACCGACGTCTACCCCGGCCACAAGAGCTCGGCATGACGACCGAGCTGAGCAGTGTGCGCGAGCTCCGGACCGACGACGTGAGTGACGGCATCGATGTGGTGGCGGGCGAGCGCGCCGTTGCCGACCTGATGCGTGCGCTCCGGCTGCCGCACGACGACCCAACGCTCGCCAAGACACCCGGCCGGGTCGCTCGGGCTTACGCCGAGCTTCTCTCGCCGCGCGACGTCGGGCTCACGACGTTTCCGAACGACGAGGGCTATGACGAGCTCGTCGTCGCGCGGGACATCCCGTTCACGTCGCTCTGCGAACACCACCTGCTTCCGTTCACCGGCACGGCGGCGGTCGGCTACCTGCCGGGCCATCGCATCCTCGGGCTGTCGAAGCTCGCGCGCGTCGTCGAATTGTTCGCGCGACGCGTGCAGGTGCAGGAGCGCATGACGACGCAGATCGCGTCGTGGCTGGACCAGCACCTGCACCCGCGCGGTGTCGGCGTCGTGCTCCAGGCCGAACACAGCTGCCTGACCGTGCGCGGAGTGCGGGCACGCGGTTCGTCGACCGTGACGAGCGCGTTGCTCGGCTCGGTCCGAAACGACGCCCGCACTCGCGCGGAGTTCCTCTCCATCGCCCAACCGCGACCCGCCGGGTCGTGAAAGACCACGTGCCGTCGAACCGACCACAGCGACGGCGCGTGACACGAATGGGGTCACGAGAGGAAGCCCCATGTCGCACGTCAGCATCTCCCCCACCGCCTCCGCATTGGTCGGCCTCGACCGCGCGCGCGAGCTGCTCGCTCCGAGTGACGGCCGTCCGCTCGAGGCCGTCAGCTGGGTCTCGGCGCACGTCACCGCGTCGGCACGTACGACGCACCGCACCGCGCGCCGCCTCGGTCTGAACGACGAGACAGCCAGGGCCGCGCGCAGTGCCCGCCACCTGCTCTCAATCACCCGGTTGTTCGAGCAGGCGCATGCCGGCGACGCGCTCGCCGCCGGTGTCGACGACGCCGCACTGCACGAGTCGGTTGTCGCGAGCCTCGACGAGCACCGACGTGACGAAGCAGCGCTGCTCGACCGGATCGCTGCCTTGTCACCTGACGGCGAGGCCGCGGTCGCCGCGGCGTACCGACGGATGCTTCGGCGCGCACCAACCCGCCCGCACCCGCACTCCCCCCGGCGCGGCTGGCTCGGTGCTGCGTCGTTCGCCGCCCACGCGCTGATCGATCACGCGCTCGACACGATGGACGGCCGTCATCCGTTGAGCCGCAAGGCACCCGTCGCGGGGCCGCCCGGCCGGTGGGGGCACTACCTGCTCGGCGGCTGATTCGACGGCCCCGCCGCCGACCGGGCAGGGTGGCGGGCATGACGACAGCCAGCACAGATCCTGACGACGAGTACGACGTGATCGTCCTGGGCGCAGGCCCGGCCGGCGAGACCGTGGCCGGCCGGGCCGCCGACCACGGGCTCGCGGTCGCGATCGTCGAGCCGGAGCTGGTCGGCGGCGAGTGCTCCTACTGGGGATGCATCCCGTCGAAGACACTGCTGCGGCCCGGCGACGTGCTGGCGGCGGCCCGGCGGGTGCCGGGCGGTGCAGAGGCCATCACCGGTGTCATCGATGTCCCTGCGGCGTTCGCGCAGCGCGACTACATGACGTCGAGCTGGGATGACACCGGCCAGCTGCCGTGGCTCGAGGACAAGGGCATCGAGCTCGTCCGCGGCGCCGGCCGGCTCGCCGGCGAGCGACTGGTCGAGGTGACGCGCGACGGCACGGTCCTCCGCCGGCTCACCGCGCGCAAGGCGGTCGTCGTGGCGACCGGCACCGTGCCGTTCCTGCCGCCGATCCCCGGACTCGCCGACGCCTCCGCGTGGGACAACCGCTCGGCCACCGAGGCCACCGCCGTGCCGAGGCGGCTGCTCGTCCTCGGCGGCGGAGCGGTCGGCGCTGAGCTCGCCCAGGCCTTCCGCCGACTCGGCAGCGAGAGCGTCACCGTCATCGAGGGCGGCCCGCGGCTGCTCGCGCGGGAAGAGCCGTTCGCCGGGCTCGAGGTCGCCGCGGCGTTTGCAGCAGAGGGCATCGACGTGCGGACGTCGACATCGCTCAGCGAGGTACGCCGCTCGGGCGCCGGCGAGTCGGTCGTCGGAGTGCTGTCGGACGGGATTGAGGTCGAGGCCGACGAGCGGCTGGTCGCGGTCGGCCGGCGGCCGCACACCGGCGACATCGG
>JAFAQI010000538.1 GCA_019246495.1 Frankiales bacterium
CGCCTCGATGGTCTCGTACGTTGGTGGGCCGGCCGGCACCATCACCCAGATCGCGCGAGGCGCTGACAGCCGTTGGGCGAGCTCCTCCAGCGACGCGACGTCGCGCGGGCTCTCCGCCGACCGGTCGAACCCGATGACCGTGTGACCGCCCTTGCGCAACCGCTCGGCCATGTTGCCGCCCATGCGGCCGAGACCCACCATGCCCAGCTCCACCGGCTGACCTCCCGCCACCATCTGCCGGCCGGGCGGTGTCCCGGCCTCCTGCCGGACCTACCCCGCGAGGCGGACCGGCATCAGCAGGTAGCGATAGTCACCGCTGCCGTCCCCGCCGGACTTCCCGGTCAGGACCGCAGGCTTCGTGGGCCCGGTGAAGGCAAGACAGGCCTCGTCCGAGTCGAGCGCTCCCAGGCCGTCGAGCAGGTAGCCCGGGTTGAACGCGATCGTCAGCGCCTCACCCTCGAACGTCGCCGGGATGGCCTCGGCTGCCTCGGCCTCGTCCGTGCCGCCGGCTTCCAGGACGAGCCCGTCCGCGGAGAACGCGAGCCGCACCGGTGACGTCCGGGTCGCCACGAGGGACACCCGGCGGACGGCGTCGGTGAGCGCAGCAGCGTCGATCGTCGCGGTGGCCGAGGAGCTGTCGGGGAGCAGCGAGCGGTACTTCGGGAACTCTCCGTCGAGCAGCCTGGTCGTCGTACGCCGTGACCCGCCCGAGAGTCCGAGCATGCCCTCGCCGCTGTCGCTGGTTGCGAGCGCGAGGGTCACCTCGGCACCGGAGGTCAGCGACTTCGCGGCCTCGGCGAGGGTGCGGGCCGGCACGAGCGCGGTTGCCTGGAGCGAGGGGTCAACCGGCTGCCAGCGCAGGGTGCGGACGGCCAGCCGGTAGCGGTCGGTCGCCGCGAGGGTCACGTCCGCCCCGTCGATCTCGACCCGGACGCCGGTCAAGACCGGAAGCGTGTCATCCCGGCCGGCTGCCACGGCAACCGACGTGACTGCCGCGGCGAACGCATCGCTGCCGATCGTCCCGGACACCTCCGGCATCGCGGGCAGCGACGGGTACTCCTCCAGCGGCAGCGTCGGCAGCGTGAACCGCGAGGAACCGCAGGACAGCTGCACGCGGGTGCCCTCGGTGGACAGGTCGACCGGCTGGCCGGGAAGGCTGCGGGTGATGTCGGCGAGCAGGCGGCCGGGGACGAGCACCGAGCCGGCCTCGGCCACGGTGACCTCGAGCTCGGCCTCGGCCGAGACCTCGTAGTCGAACCCGGACAGCCGCAGGCCGCCGTCGCTCCCGGCGTCGAGGCGCAGGCCGGCGAGCACCGGCAGCTGCGTCTTCTGCGGAAGGATCCGCGCGGCCCAGGCAACGGCGTCGGCCAGGACGTCGCGCTCGACTCGGATCTTCATGGAGTTACCGCCTTCCAGCCGGCTCCGCGCTCGGTGTCCACCGGGCGGGCTCGACCCACAGTCTCGGTTTGTGGTCTGACAGAAAATTCATGGCAAGCGGTCGTGGTCTGTCCGGTGGATGTTGGGGACGAGCTGCCTTTGCGCAGGTCAGCGGCGTAGAGCCCCGTGTGCGGCGCTGTGGAGTGACCGGTGCGCGGGCACGGCCCGCGGTGGACGAGCACTCGGCGCGCGGCTGTAACCAGGCGTTCCACAAGGTTGTCCCCAACCTGTGCACGCTCTGTTGGCAGGCGCCTGGCGGCGCTTGTCGCGGGGCCCCATCCCCGCTCCGGTGCGAGTGACCGGGCGCTTGTCGCGGGGCCCCATCCCCGCTCCGGTGCGAGCGGTGCAGCGCTTCTCGCCGTCATCCGCGCGCCTGGGACTTGATGCGGTTCGTCAGCTCGCTCACCTGGTTGTAGACCGACCGGCGCTCAGCCATGAGCGAGCGGATCTTGCGGTCGGCGTGCATGACGGTGGTGTGGTCGCGGCCGCCGAACTGCTGGCCGATCTTGGGCAGCGACAGCTCGGTGAGCTCGCGGCACAGATACATGGCGATCTGGCGGGCGCCGACGAGGACCCGGCTTCGGGACGAGCCGCAGAGGTCCTCGATCGTGATCCCGAAGTACGCCGCGGTCTGCGCCATGATCGTCGCCGAGGTGATCTCGGGCCCGGCCGCGTCGGCGATGAGGTCCTTCAGGACCACCTCGGCGAGCGCCAGGTCGACGTTCTGCCGGTTGAGGCTCGCGAAAGCGGTCACCCGGATCAGCGCGCCTTCGAGCTCGCGGATGTTGCTGGCGATCTTGCCGGCGATGAACTCGAGGACCTCAGGTGGAGCATCCAGCCGCTCCTGCGCCGCCTTCTTACGGAGGATCGCGATGCGGGTCTCGAGCTCTGGCGGCTGGACGTCGGTGATCAGGCCCCACTCGAACCGGTTGCGCAACCGGTCCTCGAGGGTGACCAGCTGCTTCGGGGGCCGGTCGCTGGAGATCACGATCTGCTTGTTGGCGTTGTGCAGCGTGTTGAAGGTGTGGAAGAACTCTTCCTGCGTTTGTTCCTTGTTCTCCAGGAACTGGATGTCGTCGACGAGCAGGACGTCGATCTCGCGGTAGCGCTTGCGGAAGCCCTCGCCACGCCCGTCCCGGATCGAGTTGATGAAGTCGTTGGTGAACTCCTCGGAGCTCACGTAGCGCACGCGGTGCCCGGCGAACAGGTGCTGGGTGTAGTGGCCGATCGCGTGCAGCAGGTGGGTCTTGCCCAGGCCCGACTCGCCGTAGATGAACAGCGGGTTGTAGGCCTTGGCCGGCGCCTCCGCGACGGCCACGGCCGCGGCGTGTGCGAACCGGTTGCTGGAGCCGATGACGAACGTCTCGAACTGGTACTTCGGGTTCAGCCGGGCCGGCTCCAGCCGCAGCGGCCGGGCCGGAACCGGCGCGGGCGTCGGCTCGATCACCGGCTCGGGCTCGTCCGCCCGCCCGCTGTCCTCGGGCGGCGGCTCGACGGTCACGGCGACGCGGACGTCCCGGCCGAGCTCGCGGGACAGCGCGTCCACGATCACCGCGCGCAGCTTGGTGTCCAGCACCTCGCGGGCGAAGTCGTTGGGCGTCGCGATGACCGCGGTGTCCTGCACCAGGGCCAGCGGCCGGGTCAGCCGCATCCAGGCCCGATGCTGCGCCGGAAGCGCATCCTCGCCGAGGTCCGCGATCGCCCGCGCCCAGACCGCTTCCAGATCGAGGACGGCTTCTTCGGTCATACGGCTCCCCGATCGCTGCGCTGCGGTCGCCCGACCCGTCGGTCCGGCAGGATGAGCCGGCAAACCGTCGTCCACATACGCGTCCACAGACTGTGGACCGCGCGCTGGTCGAGGCCGTCACCGACTCGGAGAAACACCGACAAACGCGCCGAAAACGCGGCGCCGGTCCGCTTGGTTCCGAGGTGCCGGGCAAGCAGGGCCGACGGGGGAAGAGCCGGTGGCGCGCACGCTAACAGCCGCCCTCCGGCGCCTTCAAGCCGTTCTCCACAACCCGCCGAGAAACTGTCCCCGGCGTCGGCGTGTCGCCTTGACCTTGCGCCTGGCGGGCTCAATTCACGCGGTCGCGGCGAGGTTTGACCCCGGCGGACGGCGCCCGTACCGTGGTCCGGCGACCAGCAGGGTCGCCTTCAGCGTGCCGATCATTCATCGCCAGCCTCCGGCCGGCGGGTTGTGTGGGGAGTTCTTCGGTGAGCAAGCGGACGTTCCAGCCGAACAACCGCCGCCGGGCCAAGACCCACGGCTTCCGGCTCCGGATGCGCACCCGGGCCGGCCGCGCGATCCTCGCCTCGCGGCGGGCCAAGGGCCGCTCGCGGCTGTCGGCCTGAGCCCGGCACCGTGCTGCCCGCCTCGGCGCGCATGCGTCGACGCGCCGACTTCGCCTCGACCTTCCGGTCCGGACGCCGCCAGGCCGGACCCGCCTTCGTGCTGCACTTCGCCGCCCCGGGCGCGGATCTCGCCACGCCTGCGCAGGTCGGCTTCGTGGTGAGCCGGGCCGTCGGCTCGGCCGTCGTCCGCAACCGGACCCGCCGCCGGCTGCGGCACCTGCTCGCCGACCGGCTCGACCAGCTTCCCGCCGGCAGCCGGCTCGTCGTACGGGTCAACCCCGCCGCCGCCGCCATGACGAGCGCGGCGCTCGCCGCCCAGCTCGACCGCGGCCTGGCCCGGCTGCTCGACCGGCCGGTCGGGACGGTGCTCGTCTCGTGACCCGCCTGCTCCTGCTGCTGATCTCCGCCTACCGGCGCCTGCTCAGCCCGCTGCTCGGCCCGCACTGCCGGTTCGAGCCCTCGTGCAGCCGCTACGCCGAGGCCGCCGTGCGCGAGCACGGAGCAGCGCGCGGCGGCTGGCTGGCACTGCGCCGGCTCTCCCGCTGCCATCCGTTCCATCGCGGCGGCTATGACCCCGTGCCGGCCCGGGCGGTCCGTCCGTGAAGCCGTTCTACGAGGCGATCGCCTGGCTCGTCACCCACATCCACAGCGGGCTCGGCCCGATCTTCGGCGATGCCAGCGGCGCCTCCTGGGCGCTGTCGATCGTCCTTCTCACGGTCGCGATGCGGCTGTTGCTGTTCCCGCTGTTCGTCAAGCAGATCCGCAACCAGCGGGCGATGCAGCTGCTCCAGCCGAAGATGAAGGAGCTGCAGGCCAAGTACAAGAACGACAAGGAGAAGCTCAACCAGGAGATGATGGCGCTCTGGCGCGAAGCCGGCGCCAACCCGCTCTCCGGGTGCCTGCCGCTCATCGTCCAGATGCCGGTCTTCTTCGCGCTGTTCCGGGTGCTCAACTCCCTCAAGCCCAACAAGCGCTGCACGGACGTCCACCTGATCACCAAATGCTTCTCCCCGCATTACGGCGTCGGCGTGACGGACGTTGCGCACGCCGCCCAGGCGAAGATCTTCGGCGTACCGATCTCCGCGGCGTTCAACTCCAGCAAGCACACCTTGAGTCTCCTCGGCGCAAGTACGACGTCGACCAAGGTGCTGTCGGTCGTCCTGATCGTGCTGATGGGCCTCTCCACCTTCCTGACCCAGCGCCAGATCATGGCCCGCGCGAGCACGCAGGGCGGCGCCGGCATGCCGCAGCAGCAGAAGGTGCTGCTCTACGTCCTGCCGATCGTGTTCGCGGTCATCGGCTACCGCTTCCCGCTCGGCGTGCTGCTCTACTGGCTGACCACCAACGTGTGGAGCCTGGGGCAGCAGGCGATTGTCATCCGGCGGATGGACGCGACTGCGGCTGCGGCGGAGGCCGGAAAGGCCGCCACCGCCCCCAGCGGTCCCGCGCCGGGCGCGAAGCCGATCCGGCCGGCGTCCCCGTCGGCGACCGCGCTTCCGATCACCGACAGCCCGACCCCGCCGAAACCCCGGCCGACCCCGAACCGCCGGCCCAACAGCAACAACCGCAAGCGCCGCCGTCGACGCGGGCGGCCATGAGCACGCGATCGCGATCGTCCGTGGAGGAGCCGTGACCGACGACCCATCCGCCGTCGCCGAGACGCCCGACCCAGGGCAGCCGGATGCAGGGCTGCCGGCTGCAGGGCTGCCGGATGCGGGGCTGCTGGAGCGCGAGGGCGACATCGCCGCGGACTACCTCGAGGGCCTGCTTGACATCGCGGACCTCGACGGCGACATCGACATCGACGTCGAGGGCAACCGCGCGGCGGTGTCGATCGTCGGCGCCGACCTCTCGGCGCTGGTCGGGCCCGACGGCGCGACGCTCGAGGCGCTCCAGGAGCTCACCCGGCTGGCGGTGCACCGCGAGACCGGCATCCGTAGCCGGCTGATGCTCGACATCGGCGGCCACCGGGCCCGGCGCCGCGAGGAGCTGTCCGCGCTTGGTCGGGCTACCGCCCAGCAGGTCGTCGACTCCGGATCGCCGGTCCGGCTCGACCCGATGACGCCGTTCGAGCGCAAGGTGGTCCACGACGCGGTGTCGGCCGTCGACGGCGTGGTGAGCGAGTCCGAGGGGGAGGAGCCGCAGCGCCGGATCGTCGTCCGCCCGGCGTGACGGACCCCGTCGAGGAGCCACCGCCGGCCGCAGCTGCGGTGTTCGGTGCCCATTTCGACCTCGCTGTCCGCTATGCGGAGTTCCTGCGTACGACCGCGGTCGAGCGCGGTCTCGTCGGCCCGCGGGAGGCTGACCGGATCTGGCGCCGCCACCTGCTGAACTCCGCGGCACTCGCGCTCGAGCTGCCCGAACGGCCGGTCGACGTCGTGGACGTCGGCTCTGGCGCGGGGCTGCCCGGCATCCCGGTCTGGCTGGTCCGGCCCGACATCCAGTTGCGTCTGGTGGAGTCGATGCAGCGCCGGGTCGGGTTCCTGCGCGAGGTGGTGGCGGCGCTGGACGTTCCCGTCGACGTGGTCCATGCTCGTGCCGAGTCGCTGCCGCCGGCCACGACGGAGGTCATCATCGCGCGCGCCGTGGCTCCGCTTACCCGGCTGCTTCCCCTCGCTGTTCGGCTCCTCCGGCCGGGCGGCGTGTTGCTGGCGCTCAAGGGGGAGAGCGCCGACGCCGACATCGCGGAGGCGGCACCGTTGTGGCAAGGGAGGCCAGAGTTGCGCGTGCAGCGTCGTGAGGTTCTCCTCGCCGGCGACACCGCGACCGTCGTCCGGGTCGACGTGCTCCCCCGCCGACGGCCAGCTCCATGACCGCCCCCGTCTCGGGACTGGGCTGGCCGCCCGCTCCGGAGCCCCGTCCGGCTGCGCAAGGCTGGCCGTTGCCGGGGCATCCGCCGGCCCCCGATGTTTCACGTGAAACACCGCCGCCGGTCGCTGAGGACCTTCAACCGGTGGTCGATGTTTCACGTGAAACGCCGCCGATACCCGCACCTGCTGCGCCGGAAGTGTGGCCGCGACCGCCATCGCGGCGGGTCCTGGGGGTCGCGAACCAGAAGGGCGGCGTGGGGAAGACCACGACTACGGTTAATCTCGCCGCCGCGTTGGCGCAGCACGGCGCTCGTGTGCTGGTGGTCGACCTCGACCCGCAAGGCAATGCGTCCACGGCTTTCGCCGTGGACCACCGGGCCGGCATCCCATCCGTCTACGACGTCCTGATCAACGGCCAACCCATCGACGAGGTGGCGGTCGATGTCGCGGGAATCCCCGGGCTGTCCTGCGTGCCGGCCACGATCGACCTCGCCGGCGCCGAGATCGAGCTGGTGTCAGTCGTTGCGCGGGAGTCCCGGCTCAGCCGGGCGCTCGACGCGGTCGCTGAGTCCTACGACTACGTGTTCGTGGACTGCCCGCCGTCGCTGGGACTGCTCACGGTCAACGCGCTCGTCGCAGCGCAGGAGGTGCTGATCCCGATCCAGTGCGAGTTCTACGCGCTGGAAGGGCTGAGCCAGCTGCTGCGCAACATCGACCTCGTGCGCGCACACCTCAATCCCCGCCTGCACGTGTCGACCATCCTGCTCACCATGTACGACGCGCGCACCCGCCTGGCCGAGCAGGTCGCCGACGAGGTCCGCACGCACTTCGGCGACCTCGTGCTCGGCCCGACGATTCCGCGCAGCGTCCGCATCTCCGAAGCGCCCGGCTACGGCCAGTCGGTCATGACCTACGATCCGACCTCGCGTGGCGCCCTTGCCTATGCCGGCGCGGCCCGCGAGATCGCCCACCGCTCGCCGTCGGCGGCAGAACGGAGTGAGCCGTGAACGTGAGACGGGGCGGCCTCGGCCGCGGTCTCGGTGCCCTCATCCCGACCACGCCGGACGACGAGGAGCTGACCGGGGCCCGGTTCGAAGAGCTTCCGGTCGACGCGATTGCGCCGAACCCGCGCCAGCCGCGGGAGGTCTTCGACGCCGACGCGCTTGCCGAGCTCGTCACGAGCATTCGCGAAGTGGGCGTGCTGCAACCTATCGTGGTACGAGAGACCGGTGCCGGCGCTTATCAGCTGGTCATGGGCGAGCGTCGGCTGCGCGCCTCCCGCGAGGCCGGGCTCAGCGTCGTACCGGCGATCGTGCGGGACACCTCCGACGACGCCCTGCTCCGGGACGCACTGCTCGAGAACTTGCACCGCCAGGAGCTGAACGCGCTCGAAGAGGCCGCGGCCTACCAGCAGCTGCTCACCGAGTTCGGGGCGACGCATGAAGAGCTCGCCGACCGCATCGGCCGTTCCCGGTCGCACGTGAGCAACACGATCCGCCTGCTCCAGCTCGCTCCGAGCGTGCAGCGGCGGGTGGCTGCCGGCGTCCTCTCGGCCGGCCACGCCCGGGCCTTGCTCGCGCTCGACGACGCCCAAGCGCAGGAGCAGCTCGCGTCCCGTGTCGTCGCCGAGGGTCTGTCGGTGCGGGCGGTCGAGGAGATTGTCGCGGTTGGCCAGGTCACCCGCATCCCGCGAGCAGGCCGGTCCAAGCCGGCGTT
>JAFAQI010000050.1 GCA_019246495.1 Frankiales bacterium
TCGGCCACGGCAGCGTCGACCGCTGCGCGGTTGCGGACCCGGGCGACGTTGGTGCGGAAGTCCTCGTCGACGGCGAGCTCTGGTCGCTCGAGCACCTGCGTCGCGAGTCGCGCCCACTCGCGGTCGTTCTGGACACCGACGACGACCTCGTGACCGTCGGCGGTCGGATAGGCGTCGTACGGCGCGATGACCGGGTGCGACAGGCCGGCGCGTGGCGGCGGCTCGCCGCTGTGGTCCGTGGCATAGATCGGATGACCCATCCACTCGACGAGGGCGTCGAACATCGTCACTTCGAAAGCCGTGCCCGCTCCGGTGCGTTCGCGATGAAGGAGTGCGGCCAGCGTCGTCGAGAACGCGTACATCCCCGACGCGATGTCGGCGACCGGGATGCCTGCCTTGGCGGGGTGCTGCGGCGTACCGGTCACCGCGACGAGACCGGCCTCGCTCTGCACGAGCAGGTCATAGGCGCGCTTGTCCCGGTAGGGGCCTGTCGAGCCGTAGCCCGACATCGCGCAGACGACGAGCCGCGGATGCCGCGCCCGCAGGTCGGCGGCGGGGAAGCCGAGCCGGTCGACCGCGCCGGGACCGAGGTTGTGCAGGAAGACGTCGGCTCGGGCGATGAGGCGGCCAAGGATGTCGCGGCCGGTGGGGTCTTTCAGGTCGACCGCGACCGACTCCTTGCCGCGGTTGAGCCAGACGAAGTGACTCGCCAGGCCGCGGACGGCATGGTCATAGCTACGGGCGAAATCACCGCCATCGACGCGCTCGAGCTTCACGACCCGCGCGCCGAGGTCGGCGAGGTGCCGGGAGGCGAGCGGCGCCGCCACCGCCTGCTCCAGCGCGACGACGAGAAAGCCGTCGAGGGGCAGGCGGGTCACGCCGGCATCTTGTCAGGAGGCGTGGTCGGGCCGTCGTCGTCATGCGCGATGTGCGGCGCGGCTCTGTATGACGGTGCGCTTAGAGTGCGGCTCGTGACCGCCGTACCCACTGCGACCGGCTCGGTGGACTCGGCCGAGCTGGGCCGCGTCCTGATGCATGAGCACGTGTTCGTCCTCACGCCGGATGTGCAGCAGAACCACGATGAGTGGCGCGAGGACGAGCAGGTCGACAACGCGGTCGTCAAGCTCACGGCGCTGCGGGCCGCAGGCATCGAAACAATCGTCGACCCGACGGTCATCGGGCTCGGCCGTTACATCCCCCGCATCGTGCGGGTCGCCGAACAGGTCGACATCAACATCGTCGTGGCGACGGGCGTCTACACCTACGACACGGTCCCGTTCTACTTCCACCATCGCGGTCCGGCGCTGTCACCGGACCTGCCGGACCCGATGGTCGACATGTTCGTCCGCGACCTCACCAAGGGCATCCCCGGCACCAACGGTGTGCGTGCGGCTTTCCTGAAATGCGCGATCGACCACCAGGGCATGACCCAGGACGTCGAGCGGATCATGCGGGCGGTGGCGCAAGCGCACCGGCAGACCGGCGCGCCGATCACCGTGCACACCCATGCGAAGTCCAGGAACGGCCTCGAGGCGCATCGAATCCTCGCCGAGGAGGGCGTCGACCCCGCCCGGGTCGTGCTCGGGCACAGCGGTGACACGACCGACGCCGACTACCTGGCCGAGCTGGCCGACCACGGTTACCTGCTCGGCATGGACCGGTTCGGCGTCGACACGATCGCGCCGTTCGACGAGCGCGTCGACATCGTCGTCACCATGGCCCAGCGGGGCTACGCGGACCGGATGGTGCTGGCACACGACGCCGCGTGCCACTTCGACTGGTTGGACCCGGCGTTCGCATCATTCCTGCCCAACTGGCAGTACCTGCACATCACCAACGACGTGCTGCCCGCGCTGCTGGAACGCGGAGTCACCCAGGAGCAGATCGACGAGATGCTGGTCGCGAACCCGCGGCGCTACTTCGAGAACGTGACGGCGTACTGATGACTTCTGCGGCTGAGCGGATTGAGCCGTTCGACACCACCGGCGTCGAACGCGGCCCGGACGGGGTGAAGCGTTACGCCGATCTGCCGGCGTCGGTCGTGGCCATGCTGCGCGCATCCGTCGACGCCGCACCGGATGCCGAGGCCTTCGTGGAGCTCGACGGCCCCCGGCTGACCTATGCCGAGCTCTGGGATGCGGCAGCTCGCGTCGCCGGCGGCCTGCGCGACGCGGGAGTACGCCGCGGCGACCGGGTGGCGATCCGGCACGGCAACGGCCGCGACTGGGTGTTGTCGTTCCTCGGCACCGCGCTGTCCGGCGGCGTCGCGGTGCCGGTCAACACGCGGTTTGCCGAGCCCGAGGTCGACTACGTCGTCACGGACTCCGGTGCCTCGGTGGTGCTCAGCCCCGGCGACCCGTTGCCGGATGGCGCGCCGTTCGCGAGCGAGGACCTCACCCACGACGATCTCGGCGCGATCTTCTACACGTCCGGCACCACGGGATTTCCCAAGGGCGCGATGACGACGCACGGCAACTTCGTCACGAATGTCGAGAACGTCATCCGCGTGCGCGGGCTGCGCGACGGATTGGAACCGCTGCGCAACCTGGTCTCCGTGCCGCTCTTCCACGTCACGGGCTGCAACTCACAGCTGCTCCCGACGCTGGCGGACGGCGGCTGCACGATCGTCATGCCGACGTTCGAGGTCGGCCGGTTCCTGCGGGCGATCGTCGAGGAGCGCATCAAGGTCGTCACCAGCGTCCCCGCGATCTTCTGGTACGCGCTGTCGCAGCCGGACGTCGCGTCGTACGACCTGAGCAAGGTCGAGCACGCGACGTATGGCGGCGCACCGATCGCTCCGTCACTCGTCGGCCGGATCAAGCAGGGCTTTCCGAACGCGCGCGTCGGCAACGGGTTCGGGCTGACCGAGACGTCGTCGGTGTCGACGTTCCTGCCACACGAATACGCCGACACGCACGCCGATTCGGTCGGGTTCGCCGTGCCCACGGTCGACCTCGAGCTGCGTGATCCGGATCCGGAAACCGGAGTCGGCGAGCTGCTGATCCGTGGCGCGAACGTCGTCGCCGGTTACTGGAACAAGCCGGAGGCGACAGCCGCGGCGTTCGTCGACGGCTGGCTGCACACCGGCGACCTCGCACGCCTGACGCCGGAGGGCTTCACCTACATCGTCGATCGCGCGAAGGACATGATCAACCGCGGCGGCGAGAACGTCTACTGCGTCGAGGTCGAGAACGCGCTCGCGGCGGCGCCCGGCGTCTTCGAGGTCGCGGTGATCGGCGTGCCGGACGAGATGATGGGCGAGAAGGTCGGCGCCGTCCTCGTCCCCACTCCCGGGCAGTCGCTCGACGTCGCGGAGGTCTTGACGTTCGCGCGCGAGCGGCTGGCGGACTTCAAGGTGCCGCAGTTCGTGTCACTGCGAACGGATCCGCTGCCACGCAACCCGGGCGGGAAGGTATTGAAGCCGGCACTGCGCGAAGCGGCGCACTGGGAACGCGCGCCGCGCTGAGCGATCGCTCAGGCCGGCAGTGTTGTCGTCGACGAAGACGCGGCACCGGACGCGTGCAGGCCCGCTTGCTTCGCTGCGACGCGCAGCCAGCGGGTGATCTGCGGCTTAGTCACCGGGCTCAGCGACGCAAAGCGAATCCGCAGCACCAGGTCGCCGGCACGTGCGATCGCCAGACCGCAGGAGAACCCGTAGTGGTCACGGGTGCGGCAGAGATAGCCGCGAGCACCGGGCACACCGGCGATGCGGAAAGCCGAGCGAAGCAGTGAGTGCGGGTGCGGTTCGTTGGAGGCGCGCCAGAGGTCATACCAACCGAGTGCACCGTCAGCAGTGCGGAACTGCCACGCCTGCTCGCCGACGGTGACGCGCGGCGACGGCCGGTAGACGTCTCGCTCGACTCCCCGGCGATAGCCGAGAGCCGCAAGATCGTGACCGACGGTGCGCGGATGCACGAAGAGCTTGGCGAGCCGGCGCACCGGCAGCTTGATGTCGTGGGGGTGAACCCAGTGGTGCGGTACGGCGAGGAGAAGCCGGGGCCACGGCTTGTGCGCCGGCAGCCGCTTCACGACTGGTGCCGGTGAGGCGGGCGTCGATGAGTCGGGTGCGGCCGGGCTTGGCGCAGCTGCGGTCGACTGCAACGCGCTGGCGCTCACGTGATGGCGGTGACCCGACGATGCGGCGTCGGCCGCGGCGAGCCCGACGCCGCTGAAGGTGACCGCAATGCTCAACGCACCGAGGACGGCGTACGACGTTCCAACCGACGGCACTCGTCCAGCGAACATCGTCGTCCCCCCGTGGTCTCAGGCAGTTGGTCTCGTCATGTCAACGAGCGACGGCCTCAGCGGTGACGCCGGCTCGCTGGATGCCTGCTGGCCCAGGCATGTGACTCCTGCGACACGAGGGCGAGCAGGTCACCAAGCTCGAGGTTGACGTCCGCGATGTGCAGACCCCAGGCCGAGCCGAGTGTCTGCAACGACGCGACCGGCTGTCCGCCGATGCGACCGCTGACGTGCAGCACGTGCGCACCTGCAGAGTCGACGCAGCTCGCCCGCAAGGCATTCGGGAAGCTGACGTAGCCGGTGGAGTAACGAGCGGTCACGGGCAGGTTGCCGGACAGGATCGCACCGGCGGTCGTTTTGGTCGGCACGATGGGCGAGATGTGCCGGCGACCGAGCAGTGCGGCGGGGTTGACGCACACCACCTGCCGCCCCGGTGTGGTGCGGCCGAAGAACGCGATGAGCGGCGGTGTCGTCGCGAAGCTGCTGTAGGCAACGAGGCAGCCGAGCTGGCTCGCCGACGTGCAGGTCGGGATGGAGGTGAAGTCGCCGCCGACGGTCTTGCCGGCCGGCACGGTGATGTTGCCGCCGAGCAGGAACGCGGAGACGAGCAGTGCGCGCGCTGTCGCGTCGGTGTCGATGTCGTCTCTGATGAGCTTGGTGAGCTGCATCGCGCCTTGCGAGTGCCCGATGAGGACGACGCCGCGGCCACGGTTGTCGTGCGCGAGGTAGTCGTGCCAGGCCGCGCGGAGGTCGGCGAGGGCGACGGCGTTGGCATGGGGGTCGGCGAAGCGACCGCTGGTGAGAGCAGCGACGGTCACCTGACGATAGAGGGGGATGAACAACCGGCACTCGGTGGCGAACAGCGCCGCCTGTGCGCGCACCGTCGCGACGATCTCGGGTGCGGATCGCAGTGGTGCGTTGAGGTGAGACGACTGCGAGACCGTCGGATAGACATAGAAGCAATCGATCGGCGGTCTGCTGGCCGGCCGCGTGGTGACAACGTGGGGCGCGCCGCGCGGCGTCACGACGGCCTCCGACAGGGCGCCGGTGCACGGCGTGGAGGTGAGATCCGGCCGGCACAGCCAGCGCACGTGACCGGTGACGCCTTGCGTCAGCGGCGCGGCTGAGGGCGGCAAGCTGTCGCCGGCTGTCGGCGTGGGTCGCGGATGTCGTGCCGTCGGCTGGGCAGAGGATCCGGAACATGCGGCAAGTGCGAACGACACGACGACCGCGGTTGCGACGGCGACGCGCCGGGGAACCGTCCGCACGTCGTCAACCTACGCTGCCCAAAGGCGGCGATCGATGAGTTCGACGCGGTCGTGACGTCGTACGGGGAAAGACCGTCAGAGTGCTGAGTGGAGAGGTGACCGTGATGTCCCGCGTTACACCGTTCTTGTGGTACGACGGCGACGCCGAGCAGGCTGCCGAGCTCTACACCTCGCTGTTTCCCAATTCGGCGATCAGTGAAGTGACGCGCTACGGCGAAGGCAGTCCCGGCGAACCCGGGACCGCGATGACCGTGGCGTTCACGCTCGATGGTGTGCCGTTCACCGCCCTGAAC
>JAFAQI010000288.1 GCA_019246495.1 Frankiales bacterium
ATCGGCGCGGTCCAGGCCGGGCACACGCGCATCGTCGTGCCGCGCGGCAACGCCCGGGAAGCCCGGGTCGTCACCGGCGCCGAGGTCATCGCCATCCGCTCTCTGGCCGACCTGTGCGGCTGGCTGCGCGGCGAGCTCGGCGACGACGAGATCGACGGTGACGGTCCGGAGGCCGACGCCCGCGACGATGTGCTGACCGAAGCCCCTGACCTTGCGGACGTCGTGGGACAAGACCGCGGCCGCCGAGCGGTCGAGATCGCCGCGGCGGGCGGCCATCACCTCATGCTGTCCGGGCCGCCGGGGGTCGGAAAGACGATGCTCGCCGAACGCCTGCCGGGCATCCTCCCCGAGCTCACCCGTGAGGAGGCGATGGAGGTCACCGCGATCCACTCGGTCGCCGGCCGGCTCGCTGCTGGTCGTCCGCTCATCACCTCAGCGCCGTTCTGCGCCCCGCACCACTCGGCGACGATTCCGTCGATCGTCGGCGGCGGTGCCGGCATCGCCCAGCCGGGTGCGGTGTCCCTGGCCCATGCCGGAGTGCTCTTTCTGGACGAGGCACCCGAGTTCGGTTCGCATGCGCTCGACGCGCTGCGCCAGCCGCTCGAGTCCGGCCGGGTGACGATTGCACGCTCCGGTGGGGTGGCGGTCTACCCCGCCCGCTTCCTGCTGGTCCTCGCCGGCAACCCTTGTCCATGCGCGGCCGGTGGTCGCGACGTCAGCACCAACGGGTGCATCTGCCCGGCCGCGCTGCGCATGCGATACCGCGCCAGGCTCTCGGGACCGTTTCGCGACCGGATCGACGTCGTGGTCTCGCTCGATCCGGTCAGCAAGCTCGTGCTCGCCGAAGGCGCCCGGGGCGAGACATCCGCGGTCGTGCGCGAGCGCGTCGTCGCGGCGCGGGACCGGATGGCACATCGGTTGCGCGGCACGGGATGGACCACGTGGGGCGCGGTGCCCGGTCCGACGCTTCGCCGGCGCTGGCCGGTGCCCGCATCCGTCCTCGGCCCCGTGCACCAAGCCGTCAGCCGGCACACGCTGTCCACCCGCGGCATCGACCGGGTCCTCAAGGTCGCCTGGACGCTCACCGACCTCGCTGGGCTCGACCGCCCCGGTGAGGAACAAGTGCGGGAGGCACTCGCCTTGCGCAGCGGCGAGTGGCAGCCGCAACAGCTCGCGGTCATCGCATGATCGCCGGCGCTGTCGACGACGGACGGGTACTGACGGACTTCGAGCGGGTGGCGCTGGCGACGCTCATGCGTGTCGCCGAGCCGGGACTCGTAGGTCTGCTCCGGCACGTGGCGGAGCATGGGGTGGAGCAGACGCTCGCCGACGTCCGTCGCGGCGCGCAGATCGGCGATGTCGACCTGGAGGGCATGCGACACCGGCTGGCGACCGCGTCCGGTGAGGCGGACCTCTCAGCCGCGGCCGCTGTCGGCGCACGCCTGGTCGGTCGTGGGGAGCCGGACTGGCCGGCCCAGCTCGAAGACCTCGAGTGGGTAGGCCGGGCCAGCCTCGGCCTCTGGGTGCGGGGGAGCCGGTCGCTCGCGGAGACCTGCGAACGCTCCATCGCGATCGTGGGGACCCGGACCGCGACCGACTACGGCGCTTACGTCGCCGGTGACCTGGCGGCCGGTCTCGCCGAGCGGGGCTGGACGGTCGTCTCGGGGTTGGCCTACGGCATCGACGCGGCGGCGCACCGCGGTGCGCTCGCCGGCGGCGGACTGACCGTCGCGGTGCTCGCCTGCGGCGTCGACGTGCCCTATCCCAAGGGCCACCGCGCGCTGTGGGAGCAGGTGACGGCGAGCGGGCTCGTGGTGACCGAGCATCCGCCCGGCTCGGCACCGCAACGCCAGCGCTTCCTGGTGCGCAACCGGATCATCGCCGCGCTGTCCGCCGGCACCGTTGTTGTCGAAATGGCACCGCGCAGCGGTGCCCGGTCAACGGCGACGCACGCGGCGTTCCTCAGCCGGCACGTGATGTGCGTGCCGGGCCCGGTCACGAGCGCGATGAGCGTCGGCTGCCACCAGCTGCTTCGCGAGCGGCCGGAGACGGTGCTCGTGACGAAGGCCGACGAGGTGATCGAACAGTGTGGCCACGTCGGCGAGCTCGCCGTGCGGGAGACGAGTCCGCCGACGCTTCGCGACCAGCTGGGGCCGGCGGTGGCGAAGGTGTTCGAGGCGGTGCCGGTGCGACGTGCGGCGACATCCGCGAGCATCGCCCGCACCGCCGGCGTGAGCGTCCGCCTCACGGAGTCAGCGCTTGCGGCGCTCGCAGCGGCCGGGCTCGTGGAAGCGGTAGGCGGCGGGTGGGCGATGACGACCGAGGGGCGCCGGGACCGGCAGGCGCGGCGAGCCGGCGTCGACGAGCTCGCCCTCGACTGGTGGTGACCCGGCGCGGCGGTGCTTGATTTCGCCGCCGCCGGGGCGGAGCGTGGTCGGGTGACCGCGACCGAGACCGGCCTGTCCGCCGATCACCGGTCGGCGATCGCGGCTTTCGAGGAACACTTGGCGCTCGAGCGCAACCTGTCGCCGCACACGGTCCGCGCCTACGTCGGAGATGTCACGAGCCTGCTCGACCACGCCGGGCGGCTGCACGTGGACGACCTCGCCGACCTCGACCTGCGCACCTTGCGCTCGTGGCTCGCCCGCCTGCACAGCCTCGGCGCCAGCCGGACGACGCTCGCCAGGCGGGCGTCGGCTGCCCGCGTCTTCACCGCCTGGGCGGCCCGCCGGGGGCTTCTGCCGGCAGATCCGGGCGCCGCGCTGACCTCGCCCCGGCCGCACCGGCACCTGCCAGAGGTCCTGCGCGCAGACGAGGCGGCCGCCGCACTCGACGCCGCGGCCGACGACACGCCGGTCGGCATGCGTGATCGCGCGGTGTTGGAACTGCTCTACGCCACCGGTGCCCGGGTCGGCGAGCTGTGCGGCCTCGACGTCGACGACCTGGACCGCCATCGGCGAACCGTCCGGGTGCTCGGCAAGGGCCGCAAGGAGCGCGTCGTACCCGTCGGGGAGCCGGCCAGCGACGCTGTTGAACGCTGGCTGGAAGCGGGCCGCCCGGCGCTCGCCACGCCCGCGAGCGGGCCCGCGCTGCTGCTCGGCGCACGCGGCGGCCGGATCGACAGCCGGACCGTCCGCCGCGTGGTGCACGAGCGGCTGCGACTGGCCGGAGCCCCGGATCTCGGCCCGCACGGCCTCCGGCACAGCGCCGCGACGCACCTGCTGGAGGGCGGGGCTGACCTGAGAAGCGTTCAGGAACTGCTCGGTCACGCTACGCTCGCAACGACGCAGATCTACACACACGTGTCCATCGAGCGACTGAGGGCGACGTATGACCGGGCGCACCCCCGAGCGTGACTCGGCGGGCGCGGCTGCAACCGACAGCGGGGCGGCCGACGCCGCAGTCCTGACGGACGACGTGCTCGAAGAAGAGATCGACCCCAAGGCCGAGAAGGACGCCATCGAGGCCGCCATCGCGGCGCTTTGGCGCGAGTTCAAGGACAGCGCCGACCCGCGGCTGCGCGAGCGGCTGATCCTGCACTACTCGCCGCTGGTCAAGTACGTCGCCGGCCGCGTGGGTGTCGGCCTGCCGCCCAACATCGAGCAGGCCGACCTCGTCTCCTACGGCATCTTCGGGCTGATCGACGCCATCGAGAAGTTCGACATCAGCCGGGCGATCAAGTTCGAGACCTACGCGATCAGCCGCATCAAGGGCGCGATCATCGACGAGCTGCGCGCGATCGACTGGATTCCCCGGTCGGTCCGCTACAAGGCTCGTGAGGTCGAGAAGGCCTACGCGTCGCTCGAGGCGCGGCTGCACCGGACGCCGACCGAGCCGGAGGTCGCCGAGGAGCTCGGCATCTCCCTCGAGGAGCTGCACACGATCTTCAGCCAGGTGTCGTTCGTCAACGTGATCGCCCTCGACGAGCTGCTCAACGTCGGCGGCGAGCGCGGCGACAAGCTCTCGCTGGTCGACACCCTCGAGGACACGAAGGCCGAGGACCCGGTCCAGGCGTTCGAGACCGAGGAGACGAAGTACCTGCTCGCACGTGCGATCAACACGTTGCCCGAGCGGGAGAAGATCGTCGTCACGCTCTACTACTACGAAGGCCTCACGCTCGCCGAGATCGGACAGGTGCTCGGCGTGACGGAGAGCCGCATCTGCCAGATGCACACGAAGGCCGTGCTGCAGCTGCGGGCCAAGCTCAACGACTCCCGCGACTGACCTGACCGGCATGCGCCCGCGGCTGCGCCGC
>JAFAQI010000446.1 GCA_019246495.1 Frankiales bacterium
ATCAACCAGTCCGCCGACCTGCTTCGCGCCGCCGGTGTCGACGAGCCGGCGCGGATGCTCGGCCCGCTCGTCGGCGCGGCGCTCGACAACGCGCTGCGCCATGGCGATGCCGCACTGACCGGACCGGTGGCGCGCGGTGATGCGGGGACGGTGCGCGCGCATCTCGACGTGCTGGAGGCGCCGGCGGTGCGATCGGCCTACGTCGCGATGTCGCGGCTGGCCGCGGTGCGGGCGCTCGCCGCCGGTCTGCTGCCGGCCGACCGCGCGGAGGCGTTGCTCGACGTCCTCGCCGCTGACGAGGGCCCGCGATGACCGCGCTGGTGATGGACCGCACCGGACTGCGCGAGGCACGGTCGGCACTGGCAGGTCGCGTCGCGGTCGTGATGACGATGGGTGCGTTGCACGAAGGACATGCCGAGCTCGTCCGGGTCGCCCGGCGCCGCGCGGACGCGGTCGTGGTCACGGTGTTCCTCAACCCGCTGCAGTTCGCTCCCGGCGAGGACCTCGACCGCTATCCCAAGACGCTCGACGCCGACCTCGAGATCTGCCGGCGGGAAGGTGTCGACCTCGTCTTCGCGCCGACGCCCGATGTCGTCTATCCCGCGGGCGAGCCGGATGTGCGCGTCTCGGCCGGACCGCTGGGCGACGTGCTCGAAGGAACTCACCGGCCCGGCCACTTCGACGGCGTGCTGACGGTTGTCGCCAAGCTGCTGCACCTCACCCGCCCCGACATCGCGTTGTTCGGCGAGAAGGACGCGCAGCAGCTTGCTCTGATCCGGCACATGGTCGACTCACTGGACTTTCCCGTGGAGGTCATCGGCGTACCAACCGTTCGGGAAGCGGACGGACTGGCCATGTCCAGCCGCAACACCTACCTCACCGATGACGACCGAGTGGTCGCGCTCGCGCTGCACCGGGCGCTGGAAGCGGGGGCCGCGCAGGCCGCAGGCGGCGCACCGGCGGTGCTCGCCGCCGCACTCGGCGTGCTCGACGGCGAGCCGGGGCTCGGCGTGGACTACCTCGCTCTCGTCGACGACGCCACCTGGGCGGACGTCGGCGAGTCGACAACCGCTGCGCGGCTCCTGGTGGCCGCTCGCGTGGGCACGACCCGGCTGATCGACAATGTCTCCCTGGCGCTGATCCCCTCCGCTCGCCAGGAACCGACCTCGGCACCCCCTACCTCGGCACCCCCTACCTCGGCACCCTCAGTGGGCTGAAGGCTGCAAAGGAGTACGACGAGATGTTCCGCACGATGCTCAAGAGCAAGATTCACCGCGCGACCGTGACGCAGGCCGACATCAACTACGTCGGGTCGGTCACGATCGACACCGCACTCATGGAAGCGGCGGATCTGCTGCCCGGTGAGCAGGTGGCGATCGTTGACGTGACCAACGGTGCGCGGCTGGAGACCTACGTCATCCCCGGCGAACGCGACAGCGGCGTCATCGGCATCAACGGGGCAGCGGCCCGGCTCATGCACGAGGGCGATCTCGTCATCATCATCAGCTACTGCACGGTGACCGACGCCGAGGCGCGGGAGCTCACGCCTCGCGTGGTGTTCGTCGACGCCGGCAACCGCATCGTCGGGACCGGTGCGGACCCGGCCGAGGCCCTGCCCCAGCTCGGTCTTGTGCGCGGCGACGCGATTGCGCGGTGACATCTGCGTGAGTCCGACGTGATCCCGCAACGGCTGCTCGCCGCGGAGCCGGGCTGGACGGTGTCGGCCGACGTAGTCGTCGTCGGCAGCGGCGTCGCCGGGCTCACGGCGGCGTTGGGCTGCGTCGCGGCGCTGCGGGAGGCGAAGCGGTCCCGGCCGCGGGTGCTGCTCGTCACCAAGGCGTTGCTCGACGCCGGGTCGACCCGGTGGGCGCAGGGCGGAATCGCCGCGGTTCTCGCCGCCGACGACTCGCAGGACGCGCACTACGCCGACACCATGACTGCCGGCGCGGGCTTGTGCGACCCCGCTGCTGTCCGCGTCCTGGTCGAGGAAGGCCCGGCGCGGGCGCACGACCTCGTCGCCCTCGGCGCGGCGTTCGACCGCGACCCGGCCGGGCTGCTGCAGCTGACCCGCGAAGGTGGTCACCTGCACCGGCGGATCGTGCACGCCGGCGGTGACGCGACCGGGCTGGAGGTCGAGCGTGCACTGATCGCCGCCGTCGCCGCCGCTGACATCGAGGTCATCGAGCACGCGTTGGTCCTCGACCTGCTCGTCGACGACTCCGGCGCGACGTGCGGCATCACCTTGCACGTGCTCGGTGAGGGCACCCGCGACGGCGTCGGCGCCGCGCGGGCCGGAGCGGTCGTGCTCGCGACCGGCGGCATGGGGCAGATCTATGCGTCGACGACCAACCCCGACGTGTCGACCGGCGACGGGGTCGCGCTCGCCTTGCGCGCCGGTGCAGTGGCGGCCGACCTGGAGTTCGTGCAGTTCCACCCGACGGCTCTCTGGCGCGGTCCCGACGTCACCGGCCGGCAGCCGCTCGTCACCGAGGCGTTGCGCGGTGAGGGCGCCGTGTTGGTCGATGTGACCGGTGCGCGCGTGATGGCCGACGTGCATCCGCTCGGCGACCTCGCGCCCCGGGACGTCGTCGCGAAGCAGATGTCGCGGGTGATGGCTAGCCAGGGCGTCGACCATCTCTATCTCGACGCGCGCGGTCTCGGGCGGGACTTGTTGAGCGTTCGGTTCCCGACGCTCGTGGCCAACTGCGCCGAGCTCGGTCTGGACCCGGCTGTCGACCCCGTGCCGGTCGCACCGGCCGCGCACTACGCGAGCGGCGGCATCCGGACGGACTTGCACGGACGCACCGGCGTACCTGGCCTCTATGCCTGCGGCGAGGTCGCGTGCACCGGCGTGCACGGCGCGAACCGGCTCGCGTCGAACTCACTGCTCGAGGGGCTGGTCTTCGCCACCCGCATCGCGACGGCGGTGGCCGAGAGCGATCCGCGGCCGGGGTCCCCAGTCGTCCGGTCGGGCGCGGCCGGCCTTGTCGCCGCCGACGCGCGCCGCGAGCTGCAGCGGGCGATGACCGACGGCGCCGGTGTGCTGCGCAGCGCGGACAGCCTCGCCGCGGCTGCCAAGACGCTGGACGCGCTGTCCGGACGGCCCGGCGAACCCGGCCCCGACAGCTGGGAGACCACGAACCTGCTCACGATCGCGACTGCGCTCGTGAGTGCGGCGGCGCAACGCGAGGAGACCCGCGGCTGTCACTGGCGCGAGGACTTTCCCGAGCGCGACGACGAACGCTGGCGGGTCCGCGTCCTCAACCGGCTCAGCTCCGACGGGCGGCTCGGGCAGTCGGTCGAGGAGGTCCCGTGCGACTGGAGGGCACCACCTTCGACGCTCTATCAGCGGCAGGTCTCGACCCCGCCGAGGTGCAGGCGCTGGTGACGCGCGCACTCGAGGAGGATCTCGGCAACGGCATCGACGTGACGAGTGTCGCGACGGTGCC
>JAFAQI010000448.1 GCA_019246495.1 Frankiales bacterium
GTCTCCGATCTCGAGACGATCGAAGCGGAGCTCGCGGCGTACGACGAAGAGCAGTCGGTCGGGGCCGAACGGATCGGGCTGCTCGACCGGCCGCGGCTCGTCGCGCTCAACAAGGCGGATGTGCCCGATGCACGCGACCTCGCGGACATGGTGCGCGAGGACGTCACGGGGCGGTTCGGCTGGCCGGTGTTCGTTGTGTCGGCGGCGACACACGCGGGTCTGCGCGAGCTGGGTTTCGCGATGGCGGAGCAGGTGGCTGCGTCGCGCGCAGCCGCGCCGGCCGCCGAGCCGATGCGCATCGTGCTGCGACCGCCGGCGGTGAAGGACGCGGGGTTCTCGGTCGAGCGGCTGGGCGAGCAGGCGTTTGCGGTGCACGGTGAGCGGCCGTTGCGTTGGGTGCGGCAGACCGACTTCACCAACGACGAGGCGGTGGGCTACCTCGCCGACCGGCTCGCCCGGCTCGGCGTCGAGGATGCGCTCGCCGGCTTGGGTGCGGAGTCGGGCGCCGAGGTGACCATCGGGGACGTGACGTTCGACTGGGTGCCGACGTTGCGCGCCGGTGCGCGGTTCAGCGAGACGCCGCTCGGCGGGCGCGGATCGGACGAGCGGCTCGAGCCGGACCGGCGGGTGGGTGCGCACGAACGCAAGGCGACGCGACGAGCCCGGCGTACCGCCTTCGATCCCGAAGCGGAGGAAGTGGTGGAGGAGTCGTGAGCCGCGACGTTGTCGCCACGGCGAAGCGGCTCGTCGTCAAGGTCGGCTCGTCGTCACTCGCGAGCACGACCGGCGGCATCGACAACGACCGCGTCGACGCGCTCGTCGACGCGATCGCCGCGCGCTCGGCGACAGGTACGCAGGTCGTGCTCGTGTCGTCGGGAGCAATCGCCGCCGGAATCAAGCCGCTCGGCCTCGCCCGGCGACCGCGCGACCTCGCGACGCAACAGGCAGCGGCCAGTGTCGGTCAGGGGCTGCTGATCGCGCGCTACACCGCGGCGTTCGCGCGGCACGACCGGACCGTCGGCCAGGTGCTGCTCACCGCGGACGACGTCGTGCGCCGCGCGCACTATCGCAACGCACAACGGACGTTCGAGCGGCTGCTCGCTCTCGGCATCGTGCCGATCGTCAACGAGAACGACACCGTCGCCACCGAGGAGATCCGGTTCGGCGACAACGACCGCATCGCCGCACTCGTGACGCATCTCGTCCGCGCCGACGCGCTCGTGCTGCTGTCGGACGTCGACGCCTTGTACGACGTTGACCCGGCGCGGGCCCGCGACGCGACCCGCGCTGCCGATCCGACGAAAGCCGGGGCAGCGACGGCAGCATCGTCGCGCGGTGCCTCGCGCATCGCCGACGTCCGCAGCGACGCCGACGTCGCGCACGTGCGGCTCGGCCGGGTGCGTGGCGAAGGCATCGGCAGCGGCGGCATCGCGACGAAGCTCGCGGCGGCCCGCATCGCGGCCGGTGCCGGAGTGCCGACGCTGCTCGCCGGTGCCGACGACGCGGCTGCGGCGCTCGCCGGTGCCGACGTCGGCACCTGCTTCCATCCGACCGGCCGACGCGCGCCGGCTCGGCTGCTCTGGCTCGCGCACGCCACCGAGCCGCGCGGCCGGTTGACCCTCGACGAGGGCGCGGTACGCGCCGTCGTCGACCGGCGTACCTCGTTGCTTCCGGCTGGAGTTGTGGCGGTTGATGGCGATTTCGCCGCAGGTGATCCGGTCGAGCTGATCGACGAAAACGGCCACGCGATCGCGCGCGGGCTGGTCAACTACGACGCAGGGGAACTGCCTGCGCTCCTTGGCCGCTCGACGCACGACCTGACGGCGACTCTGGGCGCGGGCTATCACCGCGAGGTCGTCCACCGCGACGACCTGGTTCTGCTCTAGGCGGCGTCGGCAAGGAGGTGGGCGTGTCCGCACCGGAGCTGTGGCACGTGACACTGACGGTCGCCGGCGACCGGTGCGACCCGGGCGACGTGCTGTCGGCGCTGGAGCGGCTGGCGAACGAGCGGCCGTTCCTGTCGGGCCGCTACGCCGCGGACCGCGCGGAGCTGCGCTACTGGGAAGAGGCCGAGGACTGCGCCGACGCCTGCGCGCTCGCGCTCCGGGTCTGGTTCGAGCATCGCGAGACCGCGTCGCTGCCGCCGTGGCACGTCGTCGCAGTCGAGGTCGCCTCGCGGGACGAGCACGCCCGCCGGGACGGCACCGCCGTCGCTGCCGCCGGAGGCTGGCGCCCCTTCTGACTGTGGCCATCTGACCGGGTTCTAACCCGGTCAACCGGCCATACTGGCTTGTGCGCTTCCTCAACGGCTCCGGGCCGAGCTGGGACCTGACGTACGACGACGTCTTCATGGTGCCGTCGCGCTCCGATGTGGCGTCACGACTCGATGTCGACCTCGCGACCGATGACGGCAGCGGCACGACGATCCCGATCGTCGCGGCCAACATGACGGCGGTCTCCGGCCGGCGGATGGCCGAGACCCTCGCCCGTCGCGGCGGCCTCGCCGTCCTGCCGCAGGACATCCCGCACGACGTCGTCGCGTCGGCAGTGGCGTGGGTCAAGAGCCGGCACCTCGTCTTCGACACACCCATCACGATGTCCGCCGGTGACACCGTCGGCGAGGCGCTCAACCTGCTGTCGAAACGAGCGCATGGCGCGGTCGTGGTCGTGGATGACGACCGACCGATCGGCATCGTCACCGAAGCGGACTGTCTCGACGTCGACCGCTTCACCCAGCTGCACCGGGTGATGTCGAGCGACCTGCTCACGCTGACCGACGACGTTGACCCGCGCCAGGCGTTCGACCGGCTGCACGAGGGGCGGCACCGGCTCGCGCCGGTCGTCGACTCGACCGGTCGGTTGGTCGGCATCCTGACGCGTACGGCGGCGCTGCGCGCGACGCTCTATGCGCCGGCGGTCGACGCGAGTGGACGCTTGCGGGTCGCCGCCGCACTCGGCGTGAACGGCGATGTTGTCGGCAAGACCGAGGCGCTGCTCGCCGCCGGTGTCGACGTGCTGGTCGTCGACACTGCGCACGGTCATCAGGAGCGGATGGTCGAGGCGTTGCGGTTGGTGCGCAAGCTCGACCCGCCGGTGCCCGTTGTCGCCGGCAACGTCGTATCCGCCGAAGGCACCCGCGAGCTCATCGATGCCGGTGCCGACATCGTCAAGGTCGGTGTTGGCCCCGGCGCGATGTGCACCACGCGGATGATGACCGGCGTCGGCCGGCCGCAGTTCTCCGCCGTGCTCGAGTGCGCCGACGCCGCCCGTGCGCTCGGCAAGCACGTGTGGGCCGACGGCGGCGTGCGTCATCCCCGCGACGTCGCGCTCGCGCTGGCTGCCGGTGCGTCCAACGTGATGATCGGGTCGTGGTTCGCCGGCACGCACGAGTCGCCGGGTGACGCGCATCGCGATGCCGACGGCAGGCTCTACAAGGAGTCGTTCGGCATGGCGTCGGCGCGAGCGGTGCGCGGCCGGTTCGAGCTGGACACCGCGTTCGACCGCGCGCGGAAGGCGTTGTTCGACGAAGGCATCTCGACCGCGCGGATGTATCTCGACCCCGAACGCCCCGGCATCGAGGACCTCGTTGACCGCATCGTCGCTGGCCTGCGCAGCGCCTGCACCTACGCCGGAGCCCGCAACCTCGCCGAACTACACGAGCGCGCGGTCATCGGCGTACAGTCCGCGGCGGGCTACGCCGA
>JAFAQI010000502.1 GCA_019246495.1 Frankiales bacterium
TGAACGCCTCGCGATGCGGCTTCACGTGCCGCAGGTCACTCGTATAGATCCGGACGTCGAGCAGGTCGGCGAGCCCGTCCCGCACCAGCCATCGCTCGTGCTGCTCGCGCGGCCAGTGCGTGTTGGAAAGAAGCCCGGTGCGCAGGCCACGCTTGCGCAACGCCTCCAGCACGTCGCGCGCCTCAGGTCGCGCGACCGTGGTCGGTGACCACCACTCGAGGTAGGACGTCAACGCGCTGTCGTGCAGCGCGGCGTCGACGTCCATGCCGACGGCTTTGCTCGCAGCGCGCAACACCTGTGCCGTCGTCGCGCTGCGCATCGTCGTCTCGGTCTGCGCCCACACCTTGCGCTCGGCCGCCAGCAACGCATCGGCGACTTCGTCGACCCGGTCGGGCGCCAGCGCCTGCGCAGCGACGCGCCAACCGTCCGCGAGGTCGACATTGTGGAACTTCGTGAGCGTCCCGCCCCAGTCGAAGACGACCGCGTTGATCCCGCCGGTTTCGTTGATCATGGGCAAGTCAGCGCGACACGGCGGCGTGTCGCGCGCGGATGCCCATGATCAACGGGACAGGTCGGCGACGAGGTCGGCGAGCGGCACGGTCCGGCGCTCGCCGGTCCGCCGGTCTTTCACCTCGACGTTGCCGTCGACGAGCCCCTTGCCGATCACGACGATGGTCGGCATGCCGAGCAGGTCGGCGTCCGCGAACTTCTCGCCGGCCGACGCGTTGCGGTCGTCGAGCAGGACGCGATGGCCGGCGTCGACGAGCTCTCGCGCCAACTGCTCCGACGCGCGCAGCTGGTCGCTCTCCTCGCCCGGCTTCGCCTTGCCGACCGGCACGAGGTGGACGTCGTACGGCGCGATCGACCGCGGCCAGCAGAGTCCGGCGTCGTCACCCGACTGCTCCGCGATGGCAGCAACGGCACGCGAGACGCCGACGCCGTAGGAGCCCATCGTGATGCGGATCGGCTCGCCATCCGGGCCTTGCGCGTCGAGCTCGAACGCATCGGCGTACTTGCGGCCGAGCTGGAAGATGTGGCCGATCTCGATGCCGCGGGCGATCTCGAGCGTGCCGCCACAACGCGCGCAACGGTCGCCATCGCGGATCTCCACCGCACCGAGCTCGCCGGCAGGTTCGAAGTCACGACCGCGTACGACGAAGGCCGCGTGCTTGCCTTCTTCGTTGGCGCCGGTCACCCAGGCGCTGCCCGGCACGACGACCGGGTCGACGACGTAACGCACGTCGAGCTCGGCGAGCCGCTGCGGTCCGATGTAACCCCGGACCAGCTCTGGATGCTTCGCGAAGTCGGTTGCGTCGGCTTGCGCAACCTCGGTCGGCTCGAGCTGCCCCGCGATCCGCTTGAGGTCGACCTCGCGGTCGCCCGGCACACCGACGACCAAGAGCTCCCAGTCGTGTCCGGGCTGCCGCGTCTTGAGCACGACGTTCTTCAGCGTGTGTGCGCCGGTGAACGCACCGCCGTCGGGCTTGGCAAGCGACTCGATCGAGTTGAGCCGCGCCACGAGCGTCTCGATTGTCGGGGTGTCAGGTGTGTCGAGCACCTGCTGCTCGGGCTGGGTCGACGGGTCCTGCTTCGGCGGCGTCGCGATCACGACGGCCTCGGTGTTGGCCGTGTAGTCGCAGTTCGTGCACTGCACGAACGTGTCCTCACCGTTGGCCGCGGGAGCGAGGAACTCCTCGCTTGCCGACCCGCCCATCGCACCGGACACCGCGAACGCGATGCGGTAGTCGAGACCGAGCCGCTCGAAGATTCGCTGATAGGCGACGCGGTGGGCGTCGTACGACGTCTGCAACCCGTCGTCGTCCAGGTCGAAGGAGTAGGAGTCTTTCATCACGAACTCGCGGCCGCGCAGCAGCCCGGCCCGCGGCCGCGCCTCGTCCCGGTACTTCGTCTGGATCTGGTAGAGCGTCACCGGAAAGTCGCGGTACGACGCGTACTCACCCTTCACGAGAGTCGTGAAGAGCTCCTCGTGCGTCGGGCCGAGCATGTACTCCGCGCCCTTGCGGTCGACGAGCCGGAACACGCCGTCGCCGTACTCGGTCCACCGCCCGCTCTTCTCGTAGTAGTCACGCGGAAGCAGCGCGGGGAACAGCACCTCCTGGCCGCCGATCGCGTCCATCTCCTCGCGCACGACCTGCGCGACGTTGTCGACGACGCGCTTGCCGAGCGGCAGCCACGTGTAGATGCCGGGTGCCGCCCTCCGGATGTAGCCGGCGCGCACCAGCAACCGGTGGGACGGCACCTCCGCGTCCGCCGGGTCGTCGCGCAGCGTCCGCAGGAACAGCTGCGACATGCGGGTGACGGCGACCATTGCCCCAGGCTATCGACGCGCGTCGGTCGGCTCGCCTGCTTTCTCGTCGCGGTAGAGGAGGCAGGCGACCTGTTGCCGGCCGACGTCGTAGAGCGGCGGGTCCACGCAGT
>JAFAQI010000084.1 GCA_019246495.1 Frankiales bacterium
TTGCAACCGTCTATGGACTGGGGGGCAATCATGGTGGATCGCTGGAAGCGGCTGGCACCACTTGCCGGCGTCGTGATGGTGGGCTGCCTCGTTGGTGTGCTGGCCACTGGCTCGAGTCCAGGCGCCGACGCCAGCGGCGCCCGAGTACTCCAGTACTTCAACCACCACCACCACGCCACCCAGGTCGGTCTGGTGCTGTGCGCGGTCGCCGCTGCTGCCGGAATCCTCTACTTCGCGAGTATCGCGCGGCTGCTACGGGACGCAGGTTCGCAGCTGCTCGCGCAGACAACCATGGCCGGCGGCATCATCTTCAGCGTCGCGTTCACACTCGCGGCGGGCACAGCGGCCATCCTCACCGACCATCAGGACAAGTTGGGTCTCTCGACGCTGCAGACGCTCAACGTGATCCAGAACGACCTCTGGTGGCCGTCGATGATCGTCGGTCTCGCTGTCGCGACCCTGAGCATGGGTGTCGCCATGTTGCGCACCAAGGCAATGCCCAAGGCGCTCGGGATCATCACGACGATCGTCGGTGTCGTTGCCTTCACCGGCATCGGCTCCTGGTTCGCCTTCCTCGGCAGCGGACCGTTGGTCCTCGTCATCGCCGGCTACGCCTATCAGCGGATGGGCATGCCGCAGAGCATCACGATGCCGGACGTGCCCGGCCAGCGGGCGGTCACCGAGGCACCGGCTTCTGAAGAGTCCAAGGCCTGAGCCGAGACTCCCGCGACGATTCGCTGACGGGCTATCCGCCCGTCGGCGGGTTGTCGCGGCGGCGCAGGTAGCGCTCGAACGCCTTCGCGATCGCGTCACCCGACGCCTCTGGAAGGCTGCTCTCGTCCTCACGCTGCTCCAGCGTGGAGATGTACTCCGCAATCTCGCTGTCCTCGCGCGCCAGCTCGTCGACCCCGTGCTCCCAAGCGCGCGCCTGCTCGGGGAGGTCGCCGAGCGGGATCGCGATGTCGAGCGCGTCCTCTGCGCGATGCAGCAGTGACAGCGTCGCCTTGGGACACGGCGGTTGCGCGACGTAGTGCGGCACCGACGCCCAGAACGTGACCACTCGCAACCCGTCCCGCGCGCACGCCTCGTGGAACACCGACACGACACCGGTCGGCCCCTCATAACGCGATCGACTCAGTCCCAGCGATGCCGCCAGCGCCTCGTCCGATGCCGAGCCGTGCATCTCGATCGGTCGCGAGTGCGGGACGTCGGCCAGAAGCGCGGCGAGACACACGACGGTTTCGACGTCGAGCTCGTTCGCGAACTCCACCAGCTCCTCGCAGAACGCGCGCCACCGCATGTTCGGCTCGAGCCCGCGGAGCAGGACGACCTCACGGTCGGCGGTCTTCGCCACCGAGAGCCGCGTCGTCGGCCACTCGATCCGCCGGGTCACGCCGTCGATCAACCGGACCGTCGGCCGGTTCACCTGGTAGTCGTAGTAGTCCTCCGGGTCGATCGCCGCGAACGGCTTCGCCCCCCACTCCCGCTCGAGATGCTCGACCGCTCCGGTCGCGGCGTCGGCAGCGTCGTTCCAGCCTTCGAAGGCGGCGAGCATCACGCGTCCCGTGGCGGTCACGCGTGCTCCCTTCGCCGTCTCGTGGCGTCAGCCGGAGCGGCCTCCGCCGAGATCCGCTGCCGCCGCCCGGATGAGACCGGCGACCAGCGCCGGCCACTGCAAGGGTACGTCGTGAACCGCCCCTCCCCAGCGCAGAACGCGAGGATCGGCCAGCACCTTCACAGCGGTCGCGAGCGCGTCGTCGCGGGCCCGCCGCCAGGCATCGTCGGTCTCCGGCCGCTCGCAGGCGACGAGCCAGGCGGGACTGCGGACCCCTCCCAGCACGGTCGCAGCGTCGTAGTCCAGCAGCGTGTCGACGATCGCCATGTGGATGTCGAACGGCAGCCGGGCACGCGCCAGGCCGTCCGGGCCGACTTCGAAGATCGGCAACACAGCGGCGGCGAGTTCCGGCGTCCACTCGCCACCCACCGCGTTGCCGCGAAGCATCTCGACGAGGTCGTCCTGTGGCAGAGCGAATTGCGGTGGCTCCAGTCGTTGCCGCAGCGCGGC
>JAFAQI010000566.1 GCA_019246495.1 Frankiales bacterium
CCGGCGTAGACGTCGAACAGCCGCAGGTCCTCCAACAGCGGCCCCGCTCCTTCCCGCAGTGCCGCCGCCACGTCGGCGGCAGCGACCTCGACCGGGACGACGACCGCGACGTCGAGGACGGCCGGGGGGTACGACGAGATGGCGGGCGCCGGCATGACGTCCGGCGCGGACGCGAGGATCGGCGCGAGGCGGAGCTCAGCGGCGCAACTACGCGGCGGCAGGCCCAGCGCCTCGACCACTCGCGGGTGCAGCTCACCGGCGTGGCCGATGACCGAGCCGTCGACCTGCAGCGCGGCGCAACGGCCGGGGTGCCACGGAGGCATCGCGGCCGCGCTCACCTCGAGCGGGGACCCCACCGCGGATGCCACCAGCCGGGCCAGCTCCACGGCGTCGCCCCACTCCCCCGGACGTCCCGGCCCCCACCAGCCGGGAGCTTCTACTCGTCCGGCGAGGGCGAGCGCCACGTGCAGCGGCTGCGCGGGCAGCGCCGCCTCGATCGCCGCGAGCACCTCGGCCGGCGGCCGCTCGCCCACTGGCGGCGCGGGCATCGCCGGCCGCTCGCCGGACGTGGACGACCAGCGGAACACCGGGCCGATCTCGAACAGCCCGACGTCGGGGAAGCCGCGGCCGACGTTGCGGGACAGCGCAGTGAGCAGACCCGGAAGCAGGCTCGCGCGGAGGAACGGCTCCTGCTCCGACACCGGGTTGACCAGTCGGACCGACGGCCGGCGCTCGTCGTCCGGCGGCAGCCCGAGAGCCTCCGCCATCGTGTCGTCGGTGAACGGGTAGCTGAGCACCTCGGCAAGCCCGGCGCCAGCCAACGCGCGGCCGACGACCCGCCGCTGCCGCTGCGCGCGGGTCAGCCCGCGGCCGGCTGGAGCTGCCGGCACGGTCGACGGCAACAGGTCGTAGCCCTCGAGCCGCGCGACCTCCTCCACGAGGTCGACGTCGAGGCGGAGGTCGGGTCGCCACGACGGTGGTGTGACGGTGAGCGGATCGTCGCCGGTGACAGTGCAGCCGACGTCGGTCAGCCGTTGCCGGACGGCGGTCGGCGGATAGGCCACACCGGCGAGCCGGCCGGGATGGTCGACCGCCAACGTGATGACCGGACGTTCGCGACGTTCATCGACATCGGTGACGGCGTCCTCCGCAACAGCACCGCCGTGGCGCACCAGGAGGTCGACCGCGACCTGCGCGGCCGCCGGAGCGACTGCGTCGTCGACGCCGCGCTCGAACCGGCGCGATGCCTCCGACATCAGCCGGTGCCGGCGCGCGGTGTAGGCCACCGAGACTGCATCGAAGTGCGCGGCCTCGAGCAGGACGTCGGTGGTCGCGTCGGTGACCTCGGTGTCCGCGCCGCCCATGACACCGGCGATCGCGATCGGGCCACTCTCGTCCGTGATGAGCAGGTCCGTCGGGTCGAGCACCCGGTCGACGTCGTCCAGCGTGCGGAGCCGCTCCCCCGCCCGCGCCCGGCGTACGACGATGCCGCCGCGCAACCGGGTCCGGTCGAAGGCGTGCAACGGCTGGCCCAGGTCGAGCATCACGTGGTTGGTGACATCGACCGCCAGCGAGATCGGGCGCATGCCGGCCAGCGCCAACCGGCGCTGCATCCAGACCGGGCTCGCAGTCGTCGCATTCAGGCCGGTCACGGCGCGTGCGACGTAGCGGTCGCAGCCCGCGACGTCGTCGACCGTGACCGGCCAGCCAGAGGCGGCCGGGTCGTCGATGACGACAGTGGCCGGGTCGCGGAAGTCCCGGCCCAGCGCGATCGCGAGATCCCGCGCAATGCCGCGCATCGACATCGCGTAGCCGCGGTCCGGCGAGACGTCGATGTCGAGCACCGCGTCGCGCAGCTGCAACACATCGACCACGTCGGTGCCGAGCTCCGCCGGTGCGTCGCCCGGTGGGATCACAAGGATGCCGCTGTGGTCGTCGCCGAGACCGAGCTCGCGGGCGGAACAGATCATGCCGTCCGACTCGTGCCCGTAGGCAGCGCGGCGCTCGATCCGGAAGCCGCCCGGCAAGGTCGCGGGCGGACGGGCGTAAGCGACCGTGTCGCCGACCGCGAAGTTCGTCGCCCCACAGATCACCTGACGCTCGCCGGCGCCGTCGGTCAGCGTCACCCAGCGGACCGGCTTCTTGAAACCTTCGAGGTCCTCGACGGCCAGCACGCGCGCAACCACGACGTTGCGGATCTCCTCGCCGATCTGCTCCACCCGTTCGACCTTCAGGCCGACGTTCGTCAGCAGTTCGGCCACCTCGCGGGCGGAGGCAGAACCGAGGTCGACGTGGTCACCGAGCCACGAGACAGGGGCGCGCACGTCAGGACTCCACGCCGAGCGCGAGCGATACCCGCACGTCGCCTTCGACGAGGTCGCGGATGTCGGAAAGGTCGTGCCGGGACATCAGCGTCCGTTCCAAACCCATGCCGAACGCGAAGCCCGTGAAGACCTGCGGGTCGACGCCCGCCGAGCGGAGCACGACGGGGTGCACCATGCCGCAGCCGCCCCACTCGATCCAACCTTCCGAACCGCACGTGCGGCACGGCGGTTCGCCGGCTTCGGTCGAGCGGCCGTGACAGACCCAGCAGAGCAGGTCGACCTCGGCC
>JAFAQI010000381.1 GCA_019246495.1 Frankiales bacterium
CGGCCGGCGAGCTGCCGCGCGGCGTGCGGCTCGTGTTCCAACCTGCCGAGGAGGTCATGCCCGGCGGCGCGCTCGACGTGATCGCCGCGGGCGGGCTTGACGGTCTCGAACGCATCGTGTGCCTGCACTGCGATCCCTCGATCGACGTCGGCCGGATCGGCTTGCGCGCGGGTTCCGTCACGTCGGCGACCGACGCGGTCGAGGTTCGGCTCTTCGGACCCGGCGGCCACACCGCGCGGCCGCATCGCAGCGCCGACCTCGTGTCAGCGATCGGCGAGATCGTCAGCCGGTCACCCGGTCTGCTCGCCCGCCGCGTCGATCCGCGGGCGGGCGTCAACCTGGTCTGGGGCGAGGTGCAGGCCGGCAGCGCTGCCAATGTCATCCCGCGCTCCGGTGTCGCCCGCGGCACGCTTCGCGTGCTCGACCGGACGACGTGGGAGCAGCTGCCGCCGGCGTTCGCCGCGGTGGTCCGCGAGATCGCGGCTCCTTACGGAGTCGAGGTCGAGGTGGACCACGAGCGCGGTGTGCCGCCGGTGGTCAACGACCCCCGGGCTGTCGCGGAGCTCGCCGCCGCAGCGAGCCGCATCTCACCCGACTGCGCGTGCACCACCGAGCAGAGTCTCGGCGGCGAGGACTTCGGCTGGCTGCTCGAGAAGGTCCCGGGCGCGCTCGCCCGGCTCGGCGTGCGGCCGCTCGGGTCGACGGACGCGTTCGACCTGCATCACCCTGCGTTCGACGTCGACGAGGGCTGCATCGGCATCGGCGTACAGCTGCTGGTTGGCCTGGTCCTGCAGTGAGCCCGTGACAGATCAGGGACGGCGGGCCGGGTGCGTCACCCGCTCGGGGCGCGCCTCCTCGTGCTCGGCCCGCAGCCGGCGGATCTCCTCGTCCCGGCGCGAGTAGGGGTCGTCCGGCAGACTCTCCTCGGCGCGGCGCGCCTTGGACGTCTTGCCGAGGAAGAAGAACGCCCAGATCAGTCCGGCGATGGCGAGGATGATCAGCGGCGCGACGAAGAACTCACCCATGTCGGACGTATACCCGGAGGCCGGATGCCCGAACACCTCCACGGCGACCACGCGAACGAGTCCTTCGCGAAGCTTGACCTCTACGGCGAGGCCTTCGGCGCCGACCGCTACGTCGACTGCTCGTTCGTGGACGCCGATCTCACCGAGGCGAGCGCATCAGGAACCGTGTTCGAGCAGTGCGACTTCAGCGGGACGAAGCTCAACGCCGCCAGCCTGCACGCGGTCGCGTTCCTCCGCTGCCGGTTCCGCGGGGCATCGCTCTTCGCCGCGACGCTGCGCGACTGCAAGCTGACCGGCAGCGTGTTCGAGCGCACCGTGCTCCGGCCGCTCACGATCGAAGGCGGTGACTGGTCCTACGTCGCGCTGCGTCGCGCCGATCTCGTCGCCGTGGACCTCGCCGGCGTACGGCTGACCGAGGCCGACCTCACCGACGCCGATGTGTCCCGTGCGTCGCTGCGCGACTGCGACCTCACGCGGGCACGGCTGGACAAGGCGGTGCTGCGCGAGACCGACCTGCGCGGCGCGCAGCTCGAGGGCGTGGCGCTGGCCGACCTGCAGCTCGACCGCACGGTCATCGACCTGGACCAGGCAGTGCTGTTCGCGACGGCCCGCGGCGCGGTCGTCCGGGCCGGCTGACTCACCGCGCCGGCTGACTCACCGCGCCGGCGTCACCCCGGCGCCGGTCCGACCGACCGGCACTCGCGCGCCCGCAGCGCCGCGACGTAGTCGTCCGGGGCGCCGGCCCGCTCGGCCGCGTCGGCCATGAGCCCGAGGTAGCGGGCGGAGGGCAGACCGCCCTCGTAGCCGTCGAGGATGTAGAGCCAGCAGAGCTCGTCGCCCTGGAGGGTCTGCACCCGGACCCGGATCTTGCGGTAGAGCCCCGTGGATGCGCTCTCCCAGCGGTCGAGCGCCGCCTCGTCCTGGCTCGGCACGTCGTAGACCATCACGAACACCTGGCTGCCCGGGTCCTCGACGACCGTCGCAAGCGCGCCCTCCCAGCCGAGGTCCTCGCCGCCGAACGTCAGGCGCCAGCCGACGAGCCAGCCCGACCCGCGCGACGGCGAGTGCGGGCACCGCTCGCGCATCTGCTCAGCGTCGAGGTTGGTGCCGTAGGCGGCGTAGAGAGCCACGGCGGAAGAGTAACCGCGTCGGGAGCGCCCGGCGGGGGACACTGGTCGCGTGACGCGCATCGCGATCCTGGGCGGCGGCCCTGGCGGCTACGAGGCCGCGCTCGTCGCTGCGCAGCTCGGCGCCGAGGTGGTCGTCGTCGATCGGGACGGCCTCGGCGGCGCCTGCGTGCTCGCCGACTGCGTGCCATCGAAGACGCTGATCGCGACGAGCGAGTCGATCACGTCGTTCACGTGCAGCGAACCGCTGGGCGTGCGGTTGCGCTCGGG
Source organism: Frankiales bacterium (assembly GCA_019246495.1). Lineage (GTDB taxonomy): Bacteria > Actinomycetota > Actinomycetes > JAFAQI01 > JAFAQI01 > JAFAQI01. The sequence continues at coordinate 2,423 of JAFAQI010000381.1, forward strand.
GGTGAGCAGCGAGAGCGAGGTGACGGTCGATCTGCCGGCCGTCAACGCCCGCGTGAAGGCGCTCGCGCTCGCGCAGTCGCTCGACATCACGCGTCGCCTCGCCCGGGAGGGCATCGAGGTCGTCCGCGGGGCGGGCCGTCTCGTCGGTCCCAACCGGCTCGTCGTGCGGACCGATGAGGGCGAGGAAGGGTACGGCGCGGACGTCGTGCTGGTCGCGACCGGCGCGTCGCCGCGAGTGCTTCCGGGAGCCGAGCCGGACGGCGAGCGCATCCTGTCGTGGCAGCAGCTCTACGATCTGCCGGAGCTACCGGAGCACCTCGTTGTCGTCGGGTCGGGCGTCACCGGTGCGGAGTTCGCCTCGGCGTACCTGTCGCTGGGGTGCCCGGTCACCCTGGTGTCGAGCCGCGACCGGGTCATGCCGAGCGAGGACGCGGACGCCGCGCTGCTGCTCGAGGACGTGTTCACCCGACGCGGGATGCACATCGCGAAACGGTCGCGCGCCGCCGGTGTGACCCGGGTGCCGGACGGCGTCGTCGTGAAGCTCGACGACGGCGGCACCGTCGAGGGTTCGCACTGCCTCGTCGCGGTCGGCTCGGTGCCCAACACCGCGGGCCTCGGTCTGGAGCACGTCGGCGTGGTGACGGACGACCGCGGCTACATCACGGTCGACGGTGTCTCGCGGACCTCGGTGCCGGGGATCTATGCCGCGGGGGACTGCACGGGTGTGCTGCTGCTCGCGTCGGTCGCGGCGATGCAGGGCCGGATCGCGATGTGGCACGCGCTCGGCGATGCGGTGTCACCGCTGCGGCTGTCGCACGTCGCGGCTAACGTCTTCACCGATCCCGAGATCGCGACCGTCGGCCTCGGGCAGGCGGCGGTGGCGAACGATCGCGGTGGTGTGC
>JAFAQI010000562.1 GCA_019246495.1 Frankiales bacterium
GATGCTCGACGAGTACCCGCAGGAGCAGATCGACCAGCAGCGGTTGTTCATGCTCAACCAGGACCCGCCCGACCACACCCGGACCCGGCAGCTGGTCAACCGCGGCTTCACGCCGCGCATGATCGCGCGGCTCGAGGAACGCATCCAGGAGACCTGCGACGACATCGTCGCGCAGGCGGTGGCCAAGGGCGAGGGCGACTTCGTCACGCTCTGCGCGGCTGAGCTGCCGCTGATCGTCATCGCCGAGCTGATGGGCGTGCCGATCGAGGATCGGCACAAGGTCTTCGACTGGTCCAACCGCATGGTCGGCGGCAACGACCCCGAGTACGGCGTGACCGAGCAGCAGCGGCTCGACGCCGCGACGGAGATGTGGGCCTACGCCGAGGCGCTCGCCGACGAGAAGCGCAAGTCGTTGCAGGACGACATCGTGTCGAAGCTCATCAGCCCGGACGAGGTCGGCAACGTGCTGAGTGAGCTCGAGTTCGACCTGTTCTTCATGCTGCTCGCAGTCGCCGGCAACGAGACGACGCGCAACGCGATTTCCGGTGGCATGTATGCGCTGACCCAGTTCCCCGACCAGTGGGACCGGCTGCGCGCCGACGAGTCACTGCTGCCGACGGCGGCCGATGAGATCGTGCGCTGGGTCTCGCCGGTGAACCTCTTCCGCCGTACGCCGACCCAGGACGTCGAGATCGGTGGGGTGTCGATCAAGAAGGGCGAGAAGGTCGTCATCTACTACTCGTCCGCCAACCGTGACGAGTCGGTGTTCGAGAACCCGGACGTGTTCGACATCGGCCGCGAGCCCAACCCGCACGTCGGGTTTGGTGGTGGCGGGCCGCACTTCTGCCTCGGCCGGCATCTGGCCAAGCTCGAGATCGAGTGCATCTATCGCTCGCTGATCCGGCAGTGCGCGCGCGTGGAGCTCGTCGCCGAACCTCGCCGGCTGCGGTCCAACTTCATCAACGGCATCAAGGAGATGCAGGTGCGTTTCCACCCCAGCGACACGGCGGCCTCGTGACCGAGAGCGTCCTGGTTGCCGAGCACGGCATCGAATACACCTACACACGGTCGACCGGTCCCGTCATCGGGGCGTTCCTCACAGCGTTGCGTGACCGGCAGATCGTCGGCGTTCGGGGAAGTGATGGCCGGGTGATCGTGCCGCCGACCGAGTACGACCCGGTGACGAGTGAGGATCTGAGCGAGATCGTCCCCGTGGCCGACGAGGGCGTCGTGACGACGTGGGCGTGGAACGACAGCCCGCGGATGGGTCAGCCGCTCGACCGGCCGTTCGCATGGGCACTCGTGCAGCTCGACGGCGCCGACACCGGTCTGCTTGCAGCGGTGGACGCGGGTGAACCGGGCGCGATGCGCACGGGTGTGCGAGTGAAGGCGCGCTGGGCGGACGGGCGGGTCGGCTCGATCCGTGACCTCGCCTGCTTCGAGGTCGTCGCGTGAGCGAGCCCGTCACGATCGTCGAGACGCCGATCAAGCTCGACTTCTCCTACACGCCGGGAGTCGCGTCGTCGCGGTTCCTGCGCTCGCTGGAGAAGGGCAAGATCGTCGGCCAGCGCTGCCCGAAGTGCAAGAAGGTCTACATGCCGCCGCGCGGTGCGTGCTCGATGTGCGGTGTCGCGACTGACGAGGAGCTGATCCTCTCCGGCAAGGGCACCGTGTGCACGTTCTGCGTCACGCGCATCCCGACACCGGGGCTCGATGCGCCGTACGTCAGTGCGTGGATCCGGCTCGACGGCGCCGACATCACGTCGATGTTCCTCATCCAGGAGTGCGATCCGGAAGAGGTGCGGCTCGGCATGCGGGTCGAGGCGGTGTGGGTCGACGAGGCCGACCGCGAGCCCAACCTCGGCAACATCAAGTACTTCCGGCCGACCGGCGAACCCGACGCCGACTACGACACCTACAAGGACTACGTGTGAGCGGCCAGGCTGCGCTGCGGCGAGATGTGGCGATCGTGTCGTGGGCGTCGTTCGAGACGCCGAGCGAGCCGGCGCGCAACGAGGTCGAGATGCTGCTCCCGGTCGTCCAGGAGGCGCTCGGCAAAGTCGGGCTGACCCAGCAGGACATCGGCTTCACGGTGTCGGGGTCGAGCGACTATCTGCAGGGGTTTCCGTTCGCGTTCGTGGGCGCGCTCGACGCCGTCGGTGCGTGGCCGCCGATCCGCGAGTCGCATGTCGAGATGGACGGCGCGTTCGCGCTCTACGAAGCGGTCAACGTGTTGCAGGAGGAGGGCATCGACACCGCTCTCGTCTATGCGTTCGCCCGGCCGTCGCGCGGTGAGGTCGACCGGACGCTGGCCTTGCAACTCGACCCCTACTACGTCGCGCCCCTGTGGCCGGACGCTCGCGGCCTCGCCGCGTTGCAGGCACAGGCGATGAAGGACAGCGGCCGGTTCGGCGACGTCCCAGATCTCCCGCCGACCTACGTCGCCGACGGCTGCGTGGCGGTCGTGCTCGCCGTCGGTGACCGGGCCCGCGAGCTCACCAAGACGCCGGCATGGATCCGCGGCATCGACCACCGGATCGAGCCGCCCTCGCTCGGCGTGCGCGATCTCACGACATCGCCGTCGACCATCGCTGCGGGTGACGCGGCCGGTGCTGCCGGCGCCGACGCGGCCTGGCTGCACGTGCCCTATCCGCACCAGGAGCTCGTGCTCCGCGAGGCGCTCGGCCTCAGCGGCGCGACGGTCGACAGCGCCGCGGGACCCGTGATGGTCGGCGGGCTCGAGCGGCTGGCTGCAGCAGCGGCCGGCATCGCGGCCGGCAAGGCTCGCCGGGCGGTCGCGCATGCGACCAGCGGCCCGTGCCTGCAGCAGAACCTCGTCGCCGTACTCGAAGGGGTTGCGCAGTGAACCGCGTCGCGGTGGTCGGTGTCGGCCAGACGAAGTACGCCGCCAAGCGGCAGGACGTGTCGATGGCCGGGCTCGTCCGCGAGGCGGCGAAGCGGGCGCTCGACGACGCAGGCATGACGTGGAGCGACATCGACGCGGTCGTCATCGGCAAGGCGCCGGACATGTTCGAGGGCGTCATGATGCCGGAGCTCTATCTCGCGGACGCGCTCGGCGCAGTCGGCAAGCCGATGATCCGCGTGCACACCGCGGGCAGCGTCGGCGGGTCGACCGGTGTCATGGCGACGCATCTGGTGAGCAGCGGGACACACAAGCGAGTGCTCGTCGTCTGCTTCCAGAAGCAGAGCGAGTCCAACGCGACCTGGGCGTTGTCGATCCGGCTGCCGTTCACCGGCGGCAGCGTCACCGGGGCCGGCGGTTACTTCGCGCCGGTCATCCGCGCCTACATGCGCCGCGCCAACGCGCCGGACCACATCGGCATCAAGGTGGCGGTGAAGGACCGGCTCAACGCGCTGAAGAACCCCTACGCCCACCTCAAGCTCGCCGACATCTCGCTGGAGAAGGTCAAGGAGAGCCAGATGATGTGGGAGCCGGTCCGCTACCTGGAGTCCTGCCCGTCGTCCGACGGCGCCTGCGCGGTGGTCCTCACCGACGAGGAGGGCGGCAAGGCCGCTGCCGCCGATGGCCGGCCTCCGGCGTGGATT
>JAFAQI010000571.1 GCA_019246495.1 Frankiales bacterium
CGTACGTCGAAGTAGACGTCGCCACCGGCGGCGTAGGCGTGACCGCGGTCGATGAGCCGCTGCATCAACTCGACCATCTCGGTGACGTGGCCGGTCGCGCGCGGCTCGCCGGTCGGCGGCAGGACGTTGAGTGCGTCGTACGCCGCGGTGAACGCGCGGGTGTTGCGGGTCGCGAGCGCCCACCACTCGATGCCTTCATGTCCCGCGTTGTGCAGGATCTTGTCGTCGATGTCGGTGACGTTGCGCAAAAACGTCACGTCATGTCCGGTGGCCATCAGCCAGCGGCGCAGGATGTCGAAAGCGATCGCGCTGCGCGCATGCCCGACGTGGGGCGGCGACTGCACGGTTGGCCCGCAGACATAGACGCTCGCCGCGCCCGGCTTCACCGGCGCGAAGTCCCGCGTCTCGCGCGACTTCGTGTCATGCAGCCGCAGCGTCACGCTGGCCAGCCTATGGGTAGCGGCTCAGTCGTCGAGGTAGACGACGACGTGGTCCGCCTCGACGCGAACGATGACGCGCTGCTGCGACTTCTCGTCCGCCTCCCGGAAACCGCGGCCGTTGTATCGCCACGACAGCTCGTCGATCAGCGATCCGCCGGGGTCCGGCGTGACGACGGCCGAGCCGCGGACCTCCACGTACTCATAAGGTTCGTCCGGATTCGGCACCAGCACCGAGATCTTCGGATCGCGCGCGAGGTTGCGGCCTTTACGCCGGTTGGCGAGCGTCGAGAAGACGATCGCATCGCCGTCGCGTTTCGCCCAGACGATCGACAGCTGCGGCCGGCCGTCCGGGTCAACCGTCCCGACGATGGGGAACGACGTGCCATCGAGCCACTGCTTCGCCTGGTCCGGAAGCGGTTTGCCCATCAGACCCGCTCGACGAGCATCGCGAGGCCTTGCCCGACGCCGACGCACAACGTGGCGAGCCCGCGCGCCGCGCCTTCGCGCTCCATCCGCCCGAGCAACGTGACGGCGAGCCGCGCGCCGGAGCAGCCGAGCGGATGGCCCAGTGCGATCGCGCCGCCGTCCGCGTTGACCCGGTCGACGTCGAGACCGAGCCGGCTGACGCAGGCGAGCACTTGTGGCGCGAACGCCTCGTTGATCTCGACCGCGTCCACGTCACCGGCCGACCAGCCGGCCCGCGCCAGCGCCTTCTCCGACGACGGAACCGGGCCGAGGCCCATGAGATGCGGCGGCACCCCGGCAGACCCGCTCGCGACAATTCGCGCGCGCGGCGTCAGGTCGTGACGGCGTACGGCGTCCTCGCTCGCCACGACGATCGCGGCAGCACCGTCGGACAGCGGTGACGACGAACCGGCGGTGACGATGCCGCCGTCGCGGAAGACCGTGCGCAGCTTGCCGAGCCGGTCGAGGGTCGTGTCGGCGCGCGGTCCTTCGTCCTGCGAGACCGTGCCGGCTTTCGTCTCGACCGGAAGGATCTCGGCGTCGAACCGGCCGTCCTTCGCGGCGGCGGTTGCACGTTCGTGCGACCGCAATGCGTAGGCGTCGGACTGCTCGCGGGTGATGCCGTCGAGCGCCGCGACCTCTTCCGCGGTTTCCCCCATCGCCATCGTCGTCTTGCCGCCGTCGATGCCCTCGTCGCGGAAGCGTGGGTTGGCGAAGCGCCAGCCGAGGCTCGTGTCGAAGACGTCGCCCGGCTTGGCCCACGGCGTACCCGGCTTCGCCATCACCCACGGCGCCCGGGTCATCGACTCGACGCCACCGGCGATGACGACGTCGGCCTCGCCACTGCGGACCTGCGCGGCCGCGCTCACGATCGCCTGCAGCCCGGACGCGCACAACCGGTTGACGGTGAAGCCGGGCGTCGCGTCGGGAAGGCCGGCGAGCAACGCGGCCATGCGCGCGACGTTGCGGTTGTCCTCGCCGGACTGGTTGGCGCAACCCAGGATGACGTCGTCCACCTCGGCCGGGTCGATGCCCGTCCGTTCGACGAGCGCCCTGACGCCGTGCGCGGCCATGGCGTCTGGGCGCAGGTAGGCCAGTGCGCCCGCGTAGCGCCCAATCGGCGTGCGCACGTAGCCGGCAATGACAGGGTCGCGTGCTTCTGGGTGTCCCATACCTATTACGGTAGCGC
>JAFAQI010000221.1 GCA_019246495.1 Frankiales bacterium
GCCACCTGGACATCATCGGCCGCGCTTCGCGGCTGTACGACGAAGTCGTCGTCGCGGTGCTCATCAACAAGACGAAGAGCTCGCTGTTCACCGTCGACGAACGCGTCGAGCTGCTGGTCGAGTGCACGAGCAGCTACGGCAACGTGACGGTCGACTCGTTCCATGGGCTCATCGTCGACTTCTGTCGCGACCGGCAGATCCCGGTCATCGCCAAGGGACTTCGCGCGGTCAGCGACTTCGACTACGAGCTCAAGATGGCGCAGATGAACAACGGCCTCGCCGACGTCGAGACATTGTTCATGCCGACGAGCCCGCCTTACAGTTTCCTGTCGTCCAGCCTCGTCAAAGAGGTGGCGACGTACGGTGGCGACGTGTCGGGGCTGGTGCCCGACCCGGTGCTCGTCCGGTTGCGGGAGAAGCTTTCCGGCTGACCGGCGCGGCGACGGCGCAACACCTCGCGGAAGCAGGAAGCAGGAAGGCAAGCAGTGGACATCCACGCCAAGCTCGACGAGCTCACGGCGCTGATCGACAACGCACGCGCGATGCCGATGTCGGCGTCGTGCGTCGTCAACCGCGCGGAGGTGCTCGCGGCGATCGACGAGGTCCGCTCCCTGCTGCCCGACGAGATCGCCGGCGCCCGGCAGGTCATCAGCGCGAAGGATGCCGTCGTCGCCGAGGGGCAGACGCAGGCCGAGCAGATCATCGAGAGCGCAAAGCAGGAGCGGGCCCGGCTCATCTCCAAGACGGAGGTCATGCGCGAGGCGGCGAGTGAGGCCGACCGCGTGCTCGAGTCGGCCCGCGCCGACGCCGACCGGATGCGGATCGAGATCGACGACTACGTCGACTCCAAGCTCGCGAACTTCGAGGTCGTGCTGCACAAGACGCTTCAGGCGGTCGAGAAGGGTCGGGCCAAGATCAGCGGCCGGCACGAGCTCGACGCCCTCCAGCAACCACCCGGGGACGAGCCACCGCTGCCCTAGAATGGTCGACCGGCCGTTCCGTCGGCCGTCCACCACCTCCGACGATCCCGGTAGCCGCATGTCCACCTCCCACCGCGCGACGCGCCTCGACCCGCGCGCCCCTCTCGTGCTCGACACGCGCGAGCTGGGCCGGCGTGCCGGGTCGATGCGACGTGTCCAGCGGACGGTGCCGGCGCCGGACGGGTGGGGGTTGGAGCTCGTCCGCGTGCCCGCGGGCACGCCGGTCACGCTCGACTTCCGCCTGGAGTCGGTGCTCGACGGGGTTCTCGTGTCCGGCTCTGTCCGCGCGGAGGTCGACGCCGAGTGCGGGCGCTGCCTCGAGCCGGTGCGGACCGCGGTCGACGTCGACATCCAGGAGCTCTTCGCCTACGACGCCGGCCAGCAAGACGACGACGTCGCCGCGATGGAGGGCGACTTCATCGACATCGAGCCGGTGGTCCGCGATGCGGTCGTCCTCGGGCTCCCGCTCAACCCCGTCTGCTCCGAGGACTGCCCGGGGCTCTGCGCGGGCTGCGGCGGGTCCCTGCGAGACCTTCCGGACGACCACCATCACGACGAGATCGATCCTCGCTGGGCGGCTCTGGCCGCGATCGAGCCCGCACTAGACGACAATGGTGGCGACACGTCCGTCGCCTCGCCCGAGACTGCGGCTCTGGCCGCGGTCGAGCCCGAGACTGGGAGCTGAAACACCGTGGCCGTTCCGAAGCGCCGGATGTCGCGCAGCAACACTCGCTCGCGTCGTTCGCAGTGGAAGGCGAGCGCGCCCGCGCTCGTCCCGTGTCCTCGCTGCCGCCAGCAGAAGCTGCCGCACGTGGCGTGCCCGGTCTGCGGCACCTACAACGGCCGTCAGGTCGTCAACGTCTGACGTGACCGTCCGCGCGGATCGACTGGCTGCGGAAGACGTTCTCGGCGTCGTGCGTTCCGCGGTATCCGTGGTTCTCGAGATCGATGCGGACTCGGTCGACCGGTCCACCGTCCTGCGCGAGATCGGTGTGGACTCCCTGGCTCTCGTCGCCCTCGCCGAGATCGTCGAGGAACGCGTCTCCGGGCAGGCGCAACGCCCGCTGCACATCCCCGACACGGACCTCGAACGCATGATCACCGTCGGCGACGCTGTCGACTACGTCATTGCGCGGATCTGACGGCTCTGTGACCATCCGACCGTGAGCAGCTCCGACAGCGTGGCCGAGAGCCTGGAGGGACTTGTCGAGTCCCTGGGCGTCCAGGTCGACCGCGCTCTCGTCGAGCGGGCCGTCACCCATCGCTCGTTCGCCTACGAGAACGGCGGGCTGCCGACCAACGAACGGCTGGAGTTCCTCGGCGACTCCGTGCTCGGGCTGGTCGTCACCGAGGAGCTGTTCCGGCGGCACCCCGACCTGCCAGAGGGGCAGCTGGCCAAGCTCCGCGCGGCGGTGGTCAACTCGCGGGCGCTCGCCGAGGTCGCCCGCTGCCTCGACGTCGGGCGCTACCTGCGGCTCGGCCGCGGCGAGGAGGCGAGCGGCGGGCGCGACAAGTCCTCGATCCTCGCGGACGCGGTCGAGGCGCTGATCGGCGCCGCCTATCTCGACCTCGGCACCGAGCCCACCCGTGCTCTCGTGCTGCGCCTGTTCGCCGATCTCCTGGACGGCTCCGCCCGGCTCGGCGCCGGCCTGGACTGGAAGACCTCCCTGCAGGAGCTGGCCGCCGGCCGGTCGCTCGGCGTACCGGAGTACGTCGTCTCGGAGTCCGGCCCGGACCACGCGAAGGAGTTCCACGCAGTCGCGGTTGTCGGCGGGCTCCCCGCCGGTGAAGGCGACGGGCGCAGCAAGAAGGAGGCGGAGCAGCAGGCGGCCGAGCGGGCATGGACCGCGCTGTCCGCCGACGCCGAGCTCCCCGCCTGAGCCGTGCCCGAGCTCCCCGAGGTGGAGACGGTCCGCGTGGGGTTACAGCGCTGGGCCGTCGGCCGCACGATCCGGTCGGTCGACCTGCACGGCCCCCGGACCGTACGCCGACATGCCGGCGGCCCGGGCGACTTCGCGGCGCGGGTGACTGGGCGGCGGATCGAGAGCGCCGCGCGCCGCGGGAAGTACCTCTGGCTGCCGCTCGACAGCGGGGAGGCCGTCGTCGCCCACCTCGGCATGAGCGGCCAGTTCCTCGCGGTCGCCCCCGACGTAGCGGACCAGCCCCACCTGCGCGCGCGGTTCCGCTTCGCCGATGGGCCGCCCGAGTTGCGCTTCGTCGACCAGCGCACGTTCGGCGGGTTGCTGGTCGACGAGCTGACATCCGGCGGCGGCTCACCGGTGCCGGTGTCGGTCGCCCACATCGCGCTCGACCCGATCGACCCCGCCTTCGACCGCAACGGTTTCGCCGCCGCACTGCGCCGCCGGCACACGGGCATCAAGCGCGCACTGCTGGACCAGACGCTGATCTCGGGGGTCGGCAACATCTACGCCGACGAGGCCCTCTGGCGGGCGCGGCTGCACTACGACCGGGCCACCGACAGCCTCCGGCGCGCCGACGTCGAGCGGCTGCTCGACGCGGTCGACGAGGTCCTGCGCGCGGCGATCCGCGCCGGCGGCACGTCGTTCGACGCCCTCTATGTCGCGGTCAACGGGGAGTCCGGCTGGTTCGACCGGTCGCTGGAGGTCTACGGCCGCGAGGGCGAACCGTGTTCCCGCTGCGGCGCGGCGATCCGGCGGGAGCCGTTCATGAACCGGTCGTCCTTCCGGTGCCCGCGCTGCCAACGAGCGCCCGCCGGACGCCGACCATCGGCACGTTGATCGTCCCCGTCTCGACCCTCGTGACCGGTTCGAGTTGCGTCACCCTGACTCAACCTCGTGACCAGATCGTGATCTGGTCCTTGACCGGACGCGACGACCGTCGGACACTGGTTGCACCGCACCTTCCCTGCTCACCGGCAGGCTGGCGCGTGCCGCGAACCCGCGGCTCCGAGCCCCGCAACAGTGGGCTCTGAGTCCTCAAAGTGGAGGATGCCAAGGATGGCAAAAGCGCTGTTCGGTCATGTCGGGGTGGGGCCGGACGTGCGCGTCATGTCCGAGATGCGTCGCTTGCGTGAGCGAGTACGCGAACTCGAGCATGAGGTCGCACGCCTGCAGGCCGCCAACGCCGCGCTCGCCAACGGCCTTCCGGTCGACGACGACATGCTGTCGCTGTCGGTGCCGGACACCATCGTCGAGCAGGAGCCGGCTCTCACCTGAGCCGGCAGTCGCACAGTCCACCGGGGCGCCTTCGGGCGCCCCTTCTGTTTGCGCTGGTTGATTTGCTCCGTTGGTTGGTGGGGGTAACGGCGGCTTCCGGCGTGGTTGCCCGGACCCCGGCGGCCTTTCGGGTTAGGTTGGGCGCGGTCTTCCCCGCCTGACCACGCTCGCGTCCGGAAAGTGCCAGCCGTGCACCTGAAGAGCCTGACCCTGCGGGGCTTCAAGTCGTTCGCCTCGTCGACGACGCTGCGCTTCGAGCCCGGCATCACCTGTGTCGTCGGACCCAACGGGTCCGGCAAGTCCAACGTCGTCGACGCCATCGCCTGGGTCCTCGGCGAGCAGGGGGCCAAGAGCCTGCGCGGCGGCAAGATGGAAGACGTCATCTTCGCGGGTACGGCGGGGCGCCCGCCGCTCGGCCGGGCCGAGGTCGTGCTGACGATCGACAACTCCGACGGCGCGCTGCCGATCGACTACACCGAGGTCACGATCTCGCGGATCATGTTCCGCAACGGCGGCTCGGAGTATGCGATCAACGGCACGCCGTGCCGGCTGCTCGACGTACAGGAACTGCTCTCCGACTCCGGCATCGGCCGGGAGATGCACGTCATCGTCGGTCAGGGCCAGCTCGACGCGGTGCTTCATGCCGCACCGGAGGACCGGCGTGCGTTCATCGAGGAGGCCGCGGGAGTCCTCAAGCACCGCAAGCGCAAGGAAAAGGCGCTGCGCAAGCTCGAGGCGATGCAGGCGAACCTCAACCGGCTCCAGGACCTGACGGGCGAGCTACGCCGCCAGCTGAAGCCGCTGGGCAAGCAGGCCGAGGTCGCCCGCCGCGCCGCGGTCGTGCAGGCCGACCTGCGCGACGCGCGGCTCCGGCTGCTCGCGGACGACCTCCAGCTGCTGCGCTCGACCCTCGAAGCCGAGGTCGCCGACGAGACCGCACTGCTGGCGCGCCGGTCCGAGGTCGAAGCGGCGCTG
>JAFAQI010000150.1 GCA_019246495.1 Frankiales bacterium
CGTGAAGTGCAAGTCCGGCTTCGTCGCGATCTCGGGTGGCGGTCACGTCGGCAGCAACAACAACTTCCCGCCCTACGCCAGCCCCGACGCTTTCGTCAGCGAGTCGTCGCTGGACCAGAGCGGCCGAGGATGGCGGACGACGTTCACCGTCGCCTCGCCGCAAGGCGCCACTGAGTTCACGGCGATGGTGGTCTGCGTGCACCCGCGCTGACGCGATCAAGCGGTTCCTGAGCGGCTAACGCGCTAGTGCGGTACGGCGACCGCCGGCGCGACATCTTGCAGGAAGCGCTCAGCTGACACGTCCGAGCCTTCGGCGTCGAGGAACAGGCAGATCACGTGCCGAGCTCCGGAGTCGATGAACGACTGAACCTTCGGGACAACCTCGTCGGGCGTGCCGATGAAGTGGTCGGCCTTCACCGCATCAGCGAGCTCGGCCGGCGCGCCTTGCTCGGCGAGCAGTCGCAGAACCGTGTCGTCATTGCCGGTGAGGTCGGCGAGCCGGAACACCGACCGGGTGATGCTCCCGGGTTCGCGGCCGACCTCGGCGCATGCCTTGTCGAGGACTCCGGAGAGCCGCCGGAAGTCCTCCAGCCCGACGTTCCAGTTGGCGATGTCCGCAAGCCTGGCGGCCGCCCGCAGCCCTCGTGGTCCGTGCGTGCCAGTCATGATCGGTGGCTTGGCTGCCGGTCGTGGCGTGCAGCTCGCGGCCTTCAGCCGGAGGTGCGTCCCGTCGTAATCGACCGCCGGGCGGGTCCAGAGCTCGGTCAGCGCCTCCATCGTCTCGATGAAGACCTCGACGCGAGTGGTGGGTGACGGGAACTCGAGTCCGAAGGCGTCGAACTCAGGCTCGTCCCAGCCTCCGCCCAAGCCGAGGATGAAGCGTCCGTTCGACATGACGTCGACGGCCGCACCCTGCTTCGCAAGGATCGCGATGTTGCGATAGAGCGCGCACGTGACGAGGGCACCGAGCTGCGCCCGGCGAGTGACCTGACTGAGCGCCGCGAGCGCGGTGTAGCTCTCGAAGTAGTTGCCGGTGCGGTCGCCGGCTGACGTCATCAGGTGATCGCTCATCCAGAGGTGGTCGTAGCCGAGCTCGTCCCAGGCCGTCGCCGCATCGCGCAGGCGCGCCCAGGCCTGCGTGCCCGGCGCGCTGCCGAACTCCCCCGCTGCGCCATGTGGCAGCACCGCACCCCAGCTGACCGACCCCGTTGCGCTCGTCGACATGCCGGTCAGTCTCCGACCCGGCCGGGCGCATGACCATGTGCCCGCGGACAAGCCACACGCTCACGGTTCTGTCGGGCGGCCAACCATCCTGGTGCGGTCGACCCCGCCGTGTTTGCATGCGCGGGTGCCACAAGGAACGGTCGCCGGACTGATCACCGCGAGCGGCGCAGACGTCTGGGTGGTGACGGACGACGTCGAGCAAGTGGTGCTCGTGCCCAGCGAATGGCGGGTGCTCACCGATCCGCTGCGGGTCACCGATGCGAGCGGCGAGCTCCGGCTTCAGGCGGGAGACGTCGTGGAGTTCGCGGAATCCCCGCAGCTGTGGGCTAGCGACCTGACCGTGATCCGGCGCAGCGATCGCCAACCGGTCGTGACAGAGATACCGCCGGTGGGCGCAGACGGCCGCCCGGACGGGTTCCTCGTGGATCTGCGGCGGGCGGTCTCCGTGTGGCGGCAGGCACCGATGCTGCCGTTGACCGCGGTGGTCCTCGCGGCGGTGTCGATGCTTCCCCAGTTGCTGCAACCGCGGCCCGCAGGTTGCGGCCATGTCGGCGCCCCGGCCTGCACGTCCGGCAGCTTCGCGGCGTATGTAACGGCGCAGTTCTTCACGATCCCGGTGTTGATCGCAGCGCTCGGCTACTACGGCGCTGAGCGAGCGTGGTACCGCGAGTTCGCGCGCGGTCATCGCCCGCGGGTGTCGCGGGCGCTGGCACTGATCCCGCGCTACATCGGCCGCTACCTGCGGTTGGGCCTGCTGCTGTTGGCGTTCTCGATACCGCTCTTGTTCGTGAGCAACAGCTCAGGTGCGATTTCGAGCGGCGTACGGATCTCGATCGTGGCAATCGCGAGCCTGGTGATCGATGTCCTGCTGACCTTCGTCACGCCTGCGCTGGCGTTCAACACCTCGTCGGCCTGGCGCGCACTGGGAATCGGGCTGCGGATGCTGCGCACCGGCTGGCCAAATGATCTTCCTTACCTGCTCGTCCCGCCGCTCGCAGCGACGTTGTTCCTGCGAATCGCGCCGATCTCAGCGACTGGCGCAGGCCTGGTCATCACGACGTGCCTGGCTCCGCTCATGACCTCCGCTTGCGCAGGTGCAACTGCATTTCTCTACCTCCGGCTGACCGGCGACCGGGCGCACGAGGGTCAGGCCATCTCTCGAGTCTCGGCTTAACGCAATCGGTTACGCGACCGCTTCTCAGTCCGGGGGTGGGCGGTCGTCCCGGACGCGGTCGGCGATGCGGACGCCGGCCGCGACGACCTCTTCGCCGATGCCCCGCAGCAGTTTCGTCAGCGCGTCAGCCGACTCGTCGATCTTCTGCCGGTACGACGCAGCCGCGTCGCGAGCGTCCGCACGAGCGGATGCCTGCCCGTCGTCCGAGCGGCGTGGGTAGTCGCCGTCGAGGATGCGCTGGTAGTCACCACTGTCGACCCAGGCGCGGAGTTCGGCGGCGCGAACAGCCGCGAGCGGATGCCGTTGTCCCTCGAGGTTGAGCAGCTTCACGACACCATCACGCAAGCTGCCAGTCGCGTCGTACTCGCGCGCCTGCTCGAGGAACGCGGTGATGTCCATCTCTCCGATCTCGCCGCCGCCGGCCATCTTCATCTGCGCGCGAAGTGCGGCAGCCGGGTCCTGCCCCGCCAACAGACCGGCGCGGTCGCATGACAGCTCGGACTTGCGATACCACTCCTCCAGCGCGGCGAGCAGCGTTCGCAACCCGAGGTAGCCGATCGGCAGCCAGAACACTCGGCGGGACAGCGCAAGCAAGTGGCTGAGCATCGTCCGGTAGACCGCGTGGCCGGACAGGATGTGCCCGAGCTCGTGGCCGATCACGAACCGCAGCTCTTCGCTGTCGAGCATCTCGACCAGGCCGCTGGTGAGCACGAGGAAGGGCTGGTCCATGCCGAGAGTCATCGCCCGCGGCATCGGGTCCAGCACCACGAAGGTCTCCGGCAGGGCCGCCAGGTCGAGGATCCGACCGCCGTCGACGACAAGCGCGTGGACGTCCGGGAACTGCTGCTCGTCGACACGCACCGTCGACGCGAGATACATCAGCCGGTGGCTCCGCTCGCGCAACAGGCCGGACAACCACTTCAACATCTCGTCGAAACCGCGCACCGACCGCAACGCCGTCAGCGCCGTACGGTCCGCGGGGTGCTCGTATGCGCGCGAACTGATCCCGGGTAGCTCGATCCGCTGCCGCGCGGGGTTGCCGGTGCTCATGTCCGCGACCGTACGCCGGGAACGCCCGCTTCGCAGCCTCAGTCCGCCGCGGCGCGGCTGGTCAGCTGAGGTTGCCGTCCAGAGCGGAGTGACCAATGCGCACGAGCGGCCCGATGCGTTGCGCCATCTCGATGAACCCCTCGCCGATCATCGCGCCGGCCCGGCCGCGCGCCGCGACGCCGGCACACACGACGGCGAGCTTGAAACAACCGAACCCGACGTACCAGGGAAGCGCGGAGATGTCGCGGCCGGTGCGCGCGGCGTAGCGGTCGAACAGCTCGCGCCGCGTCGGGAAGCCGTCGAGCGCGGTCACCGACGGCACGGCCATCGAGTCCTGCCGGACCGCGCCGTCGTCCTTCTCCTGCCAGTAGACGTAGAGCAGCCCGAGGTCGGCCAGCGGATCGCCGAGCGTCGACAGCTCCCAGTCCAGTACGGCGGCGACGACACCCGGCTTGGCCGGATCGAGCATCACGTTGTCGAGGCGATAGTCGCCGTGCACGATCGGCCCGGTCGGCTGACCCGGCAGGGTCTCGGCCAGCCGCTTCGCGAGCCGGTCGAGCTCAGGTCCGTCGTTCGAGTCCTCGGGCTCGGGAGTCGCCTCCCACTGCATCGTCCAGCGGCGGACCTGCCGCTCGAGATAGCCGGCCGGCTTGCCGTAGTCGCCGAGGCCGACCGCGCCGGGGTCAACCTCGTGCAACGCCGCCAGCACGTCGATCAGCCCCTCGCCGATCGCGCGACGCTCGTCGGGAGTCTCGGCGTAGCCGTCCGGAAGCTGCTCACGCACGATGTGTCCCGCGACCCGCTCCATCACATAGAACGGTGCGCCGAGGACGGACTCGTCCGTGCAGAGGGCAAGGGTCCGCGGCACGGGCACCGGCGTGTCCCACAGTCCGGTCATGACGCGGTGCTCCCGGCGCATGTCGTGCGCGGTCGGCAGCACGGTCGACAGCGGCGGACGCCGCAGCACGACGTCACCGGCCGACGAGGTCACGACGAACGTCAAGTTGGACTTGCCGCCGGAGATCAGCGACACCGACACGTCGCGCCAGGCGTCGTCGCCGAGCTCGGCCGCAAGGTAGGTGCCGACTGCGGCGGGAGGCGCCGCCTGCTCGGTCAGCGCCCGCAGGTCGTCCGTCATTCGCTCACCCTCGTGCGTCGTCCGGCGGCGCACCGTCCGCCGCTGGTTGCTCGTACCGACCGGCCCGTCCGGTCGCGGGAAGCACGACCTGGGTGCAGCGACTGCTCGCCACGATGACGCCCTCGCTGTCCCGCAGCTCTGCCGCGCAGAACACGACCCGGCGGGTACGCCGCACGACCCACCCGCGGGCAGTCAACGTGCCCGGCCGCGCCGACCGGAGGAACTCGACCCGCAAGTCAGCCGTGAGGAACGCCTGGTCGCGGTCGAGCACGGTCCAGCACGCACCGCCCATGCCCGCGTCCAGAAGCGCGGTGACGAGGCCGCCTTGCACGATCGGCCCGCCCGCACTCGGGAAGCAGTAGTCCTCGGTCGCGTCCCACGCCACCTCGGTCGACCCCGGCTCCCACGACACCCGGCGGTAGCCGAGGGTCGCCCAGATGTGCGGCGGCTTGACCCGCTGGTGGTCCCACTGGTCGATGTCGGCGAAGCGCTCCCCCGCCGGGATCTGCGGTCGGTCACTCATGGTGCGCAGAGTCTCCCGCATCACGGCCGGCGTCGCGCGGAGGTGTCCAGTCACCGCCCAGCTCGGGCGCGAGCGACGCCCGCGCGACTGCCGCGAACTCCGCCCGCTCGAGTCCGCCGGACCCGGCCGGTACGACGCCCAGCAACGGCGCCCCGGCGTAGCGCGGAAAGTCGGCAAGGTTGCTCCACTCGGCGACGCCCGGCGCGGAGGGCCAGGAGCCGATGACGACTCCCGCGCAGGCGAGGCGGCGGGCGCGCAGCGCTTCGGCCGTCAACGCGGTCGCGTTGAGTGCGCCGAGGCCGGCCGGTGCGACGACGAGCACGGGCGCGTCCAGCGCCGCGGCGAGGTCGGCGATGGTGTGGCCGTCGGCATCGAGGTGGACGAGCAGCCCGCCGGCTCCTTCGACGATGAC